>NZ_JBJZOG010000001.1:0-181888 GCF_047200535.1 Micromonospora mangrovicola
ACGGGAGATCAGGCCTGGCGGACAGCCTCGCCCTCGATCTCGATCTTGATCTTCTTGCCCACCAGGACGCCGCCGGTCTCCAGCGCGACGTTCCAGGTGAGGCCGAAGTCCTCGCGGTCGATCTCGGTGCTCGCGGAGAAGCCGAAGATGTCCTGACCGAACGGGCTGCGGCCGACACCCTCGAACTCGACCTCGAGTTCGACCGGGCGGGTGACGCCCTTGATGGTCAGCTCGCCGGAGAGGACGAACTCGTTACCGTCGTGGGACTTCACACCGGTGCTGCGGAACTCCAGGGTCGGGAACTGCTCGACGCCGAGGAACTCCGGGCTGCGCAGGTGCGCGTCACGGTCGGCCTGCGCGGTGCTGATGCTGGCCGCCTGGATGGTGGCCGTCACGGCGGACTGCATCGGGTCCTCCGCCACCGTGATCGTGGCCGCCGCCTCGGCGAACTCACCGCGCACCTTGCTGACCATCATGTGCCGGGCGACGAACCCGACGCGCTTGTGAGCCGCGTCCAGCAGGTACGTACCGGCGGTCGGGATGGTGAGGCCTTCCCACTCGCGGGTAACGGCTTCGGTGCTGCTGGTCATGGTGCTGTCCTCCACGGAGATTGTTTAGTAGCCCAACGACTGACTGAGCAACTATAGGCACAGCAATATTCCCTCTGTCAAGGACTGCTAGGATGGAGCCGTGGACCACAACGTGTTCGACGATCCCCGGATCACCGCCATCGGCCTCCTCTTCGAGGCGAGCGCCGGGCTGTCGGCCCGGTTCGCCGCCCAGTTCGAGGAGCACGGCCTCTCCCCGGTCGAGTTCGAGGTGCTGATGCGGCTCTCCCGCTCACCCGGCCATCAGCTGCGCATGACCGATCTCGCGGCGCAGACCTCCCTCTCCACCAGCGGGGTGACCCGGGTGGTCGACCGGATGGAACGCGACGGCCTGCTCTGCCGCCGGGCCTGCCCCTCCGACCGGCGCAGTTCGTACGCGGTGGTCACCGCCGCCGGCCTCGCCCGGCTGGACGAGACCCTGCCGGGGCACCTGCAGATCATCGAGCAGTGGTTCACCGGCCAGCTCGACCCCGCCGCCCTGGCCGCTCTCCTCGACGGCCTGCGCCAGGTCCGCGATGCGGTCCACCCGGGCGCGACCGCCGGGAGCACCGACCTGAGCCCGACCCAGCTGCCGTCCGCCGCCGGCTGCTGAGCCGGCCGGGAATACCGGCCGGCTCACCGGCAGAAACACCGGCAGAACGCGCCGAGTACCCGCGCATAAGACTGCAGAAACGCCCAAGTCACCTCGGCACCCTGGATAGGCTTCCGACGAGCGGGGGCGCACCGGGGGGTGCCGGCGCGAGCGATGAGCGAGGGGCAACACCAGGGGGCTTCTTCGCTCGCGCCACCCCCGCTCCCTCGTCGGGCGCGCAGCGGTCGGTCAGCGCCGCCCGCGCCCGGCCACCAGGGCGTAGAGCAGCTCCTCCTCACGAGGCAGCAGGCTGATGCCGCTCGACCGGCGCGCCCGGTCCAGCCGGTCCAGCACCGTCACGTCGGCCGTGCTCGCGGCGAGCCCCACCAGCGCCTCGATCAGGTCGCGCCGGTCCCGGCCGTCGACCGCCGCCGCGGCAGCCGCCTCGAACCACTCGGCCGCCAGTTCCCGGTCGCCCCGACGCAGTGCGAGGTGCCCCTCGATCAGCGCACAGACCGCGTCCTCCGGCCGGCGGGCCCGGACCGTTCCGGTCGGACCCACCGCGGTCGGTGACCGCTGCCCCAATACCGGCAGGACGGGCCGCAGCTCGGCCACCACGCTCAACGCCTCCGCCGGGCGCCCCTGCTCGGCCAGGGCCAGTCCGACCGTGCCGAGCGCCCGGCGACGCTGCCCCGGATCGCCCGACTCGGCCAGCGCCGCCGCCACCCGCCGCCCCTGCTCGACGGCGTCGACGTACCGGCCCTCCAAGCGGATGACCTCGGCGAGGCTGGCCCGGGCCTGCAACCGGAGCCGCTGATCCCCGCACTCCGCGGCCAGGCGGTCCACGGTGGCCAGCCGGCGGCGCGCCCCCGTCAGATCACCCACCCGTACGTCGTGCCAGGTCAGGTGCGTCTGGGCGACCGCCGTCTCGCGTACCCGGCCGTGCCGCCTGGCCGCCTCCAGCAGCGCCTGCGCCTGATCCCGGGCCTCGTCGTGGGCCCCGACGGCGGGCAGCAGCGCACAGAGCACCGAGCGGGCCGACAGCTCGCCGGTCACCTCCCCGGCGGCATGGAAGACGGCCAGCGCGGCACGCGCCCCCGACAACTCCTCCGGACCGGCACCGTGCTCGACGGCCAGCCGGGCCGCCCCGAGCATCGCCCAGGCCCGCAGCGCCGGATCGGCGTCCGCGGTACGCGGATCGGCCAGCAGCCGCCGCAGCCACCGCCGCCCGGAGGCGTCCCGCCCGCGCAACCGCCACCAGCGGGGCAGCGCCGCCGCCAGCCGCAGCGCGGTCCCCGGGTCGTCCTCGGCGGCGTGCCCGAGCGCGGCGATGATGTCGCTGGTCATCTCGTCCAGCACCCGCACGGCGCCGGGTACGTCCGCGCCGACCAGGTTCGGGGCGGTCCGCCGCACCAGCCCGGCCACGACGAGGGCGTGCCGGCGCCGGATCCGGGCCAGTTCTCCCTCACCGCCGGCCTGCTCGGCGGCGAAGTCCCGGACCGCGTCGAGGAGGCGGAACCGGAACGGGCCGGTGCCCCGGACACTCAGGAGGCCGAGTTCCCGGAGCCGGTCGAGCAGCGGAACGGCGTCCTGCCGGTCGCCGTCGTCGGCGAGCAGCTCCTCGGCCAGCTCCACCGACCAGCGGTTGCGGAAGGCGGAGAGCCGGCGCAGCGCCGCCTGGTCCTCAGACGCGAGCAGCCGGTAGCTGGTCGCCACCGCCTCGCGCAGGGTCACCGAGGCCGCGGGCCGGTCGGCCGGCCGCCAGCCGGGGCGGCGGCCGGTGGCGAGGTCGAGGACCCGGTCGCCGTACCGGTCGAGCAGCTCGGTGACGTCGAGGATCCGGCCCCGGGCCGCCATCAGCTCGATGGCCAGCGGCAGGCCGCCGAGGCGACGGACCAGGGCGGCGAGCGCCGGCAGCTCGGCCGGGGTGGGCGGCTCGGGCCGCACCTTGGCGAGTCGCGCGGCGAACAGCGCCGTGGCCGGCCAGCGGGTCAGCTCCGCCGGCCCGGCCGGGGTGACCCCGACCGGCGGCACATCGAGCGGCGCGACCGGGCGGACCAGTTCGCCGGGCAGACCGACCGGGCGGCGACCGGTGACCAGCACCCGCAGGGTCGGCGCGGCGGCGACCAGCGTCGCGAGCGCCTCGGCCACCGGCTCGGGCGCCCGTTCCACCGCGTCGACCATCAGCAGGGCCGGCCGGTCGGCGAGATGACAGGCGAGGTCGGCCAGCCGGTTCACCCCGAGGACCGCGACCGAGGCGGCGAGCACGTCGGTGGCGTCGGAGCCCTCGCCGATCAGTACCCCGGCCACGCCGGCCGGGTGGTCGCCGGCCACCGCGTACGCGACGGTGAGGGCGAGCGCGGTCTTGCCGACGCCGGCCAGCCCCACCAGGCTTACCACCGGGTGTTCGGCGCCGAGCAGGGCGGCCACCTCGGTGACGTCCCGGTCCCGGCCGAGCAGCGGCCCCGGTTGGGGCAGCGCGATCGACGTACCGGATCGGGCGGCGGCACCGGCGGTCGGGGGCGGCCCGGTCGGGGGCGGCGCGGTGGCCGCGGCCGGCCGGGCGGCGGCGAGGAACGCCTGCCGGCCGTCGCCGCTCAGGCCGAGGGCGTCGGCGAGCAGGTCGACGGTGGTGCGCTGGGGCCGCGCGGCCCGGCCCCGCTCCAGATCGCGGACGGTCCGCACCCCGACGCCCGCCCGCGCCGCCAGCTCGGCCTGGGTGAGGCCGGCGGCGAGCCGGTGCCCGCGCAGCAGATCGGGCAGCGGGGTACGGCCACCCGGGCTCCGCGAACGGTCATGATCCGGAGTCATGGGCACGAAGAGTACGGATCGGCTCCGACGTGCCACAGCGGATCGTCGGGCAGCCGACCGTCCACGGCGGATATCCGACAGCCGGGTGGCCCGTCCGGGCCGACCGGCCCGGACGGGGCCGGGTCACATGCCCAGGTCGCGGGCGATGACCATGCGCTGCACCTCGCTGGTGCCCTCGCCGATCTCCAGGATCTTGGAGTCCCGCCAGAACCGGGCCACCGGGTACTCGTTCATGAAGCCGTAGCCGCCGTGGATCTGGGTGGCCTCGCGGGCGTTGTCCACCGCGATGGTGCTGGCGTGCAGCTTGGCAATCGCGGCCTGCCGCTTGAACGGTTCGCCAGCCAGCATCCGGGCGGCGGCGTCGTAGTACGCCAGGCGAGCGGTGTGCGCCTTCAGCTCCATGTCGGCGATCTTGAACTGGATCGCCTGGTAGTTGCCGATCGGCTGGCCGAAGGCCTGGCGCTCCTTGGCGTACTTGATCGACTCGTCGACGCAGCCCTGGGCGAGACCGACGGCGAGCGCGGCGATGGCGATCCGCCCCTCGTCGAGAATGCGCAGAAACTGGGCAAAGCCCCGGCCGCGCTCGCCGAGCAGGTTCTCCGCCGGCACCCGGCAGTCGTCGAAGGTCAGCTCGTGGGTGTCCGAGGCGGTCCAGCCGACCTTGGAGTAGCCGGGCGCGACGGTGAAGCCGGGCGTGCCGGACGGGACGATGATGGTGGACAGCTCCTTGCTGCCGTCCGGCTTCGTCCCGGTGACCGCGGTGACCGTGACCAGCACGGTGATGTCGGTGCCCGAGTTGGTGATGAACGCCTTCGAGCCGTTGATCACCCACTCGTTCGTCTTCTCGTCGAGCACCGCCCGGGTCTGGGTACCGCCCGCGTCCGAGCCGAAGCCCGGCTCGGTCAGCCCGAAGCCCGCGAGGGCCTCGCCGCTGAGCAGCTTCGGCAGCCACTGCGCCTTCTGCTGGTCGGTGCCGAACCGGTGGATCGGCATCGCACCGAGGGAGACCGCCGCCTCCAGGGTGATCGCCACGCTGGAGTCGACCCGGGCCAACTCCTCCAGGGCCAGGCAGAGCGCGAAGTAGTCGCCGCCCATGCCGCCGTGCTCCTCCGGGAAGGGCAGGCCGAACAGGCCCATCTTCCCCATCTGGCGGATGATCTCGTACGGGAAGGTGTGCTGCTCGTAGTGCTCGGCGATGGTCGGGGCGACCACCTCGCGGGCGAAGTCCCGCACGCTGGACCGCAGCGCCTCTTGTTCCTCGCTGAGCCGGAAGTCCATCTGCTCCTCCTGTGGGAAGCCCTGAGCCTCGTCGGTGAGTGGGCCGCCGGGCGCTCGTGGCGCCGGGACGGGGTGGTGCTGCGGGATGCTCAGACCGGGGTGACGCCGTGCCGGCGCTTGGAGAAGTGCCGCTCCTTGCCCCGGGCGGCGGCGAACCGGCGGACCAGTTCGGCCCGGAGCTCGTGCGGTTCGACGATCGCGTCGACCACCAGTTCGCTGGCGAGCCGGACGATGTCGATGTCCCGCTCGTACTCCTCGCGCTTCGCGGCGACGAAGGCGGCCCGCTCGGTCTCGTCGGAGATCGCGGCGATCTTGTTGGCGTAGACGGCGTTGACCGCGGCCTCCGCGCCCATCACCGCGATCTTCGCGGTCGGCAGGGCGATCGTCGCGTCCGGCTCGAAACCGGGGCCGGCCATCGCGTAGAGGCCGGCGCCGTACGCCTTGCGGACCACAACGCAGATCTTGGGTACGGTCGCCTCGGAGATCGCGGTGATCATCTTGGCGCCGTGCCGGATGATGCCCTGCTTCTCCACCGCGCTGCCGACCATGAACCCGGGCACGTCGCTCAGGAACAGCAGCGGCACGTTGAACGCGTCGCAGAGCTGCACGAAGCGGGTCGCCTTGTCGGCCGAGTCGACGAAGAGCACGCCGCCCTTGAACATCGAGTTGTTGCCGACCACGCCGACGACCTCGCCGTTCAGCCGGCCGAAGCCGATGGTCAGCTCCTTGGCCCAGAGCGCCTGGATCTCGAAGAAGCTGCCCTCGTCGAGCAGGCCCTTGACGTACCGGCGCATGTCGAAGGCCTGCCGCTCGCTGGCCGGGACCAGCGCGGCCAGGTCGGCCTTCTCCGGCGCGGCCACAGCCTCGGCGGTCGGCGGCACCTGCGTCCAGTTGGCCGGCAGGTACGACAGGTATCGCCGGACCACGTCGAGCGCGTCGGCCTCGGTTTTGCAGAGGAAGTGGCCCACGCCGGACTCGGCGCAGTGCACCTTGGCCCCGCCCATCGCTTCCAGGGTGGTCTTCTCGCCGGTGACCATCTCGACCATCCGGTCGGAGCCGAGGTACATGCTGGCGTTGCCGTCCACCATCGCGACTACGTCGCAGAACGCCGGGATGTACGCCCCGCCCGCGGCGCTCGGCCCGAAGAGGGCGCAGACCTGCGGGATCGAGCCGGAGGCGCGGACCTGGTTCCAGAAGATCTTGCCGGCGCCGCGCCGGCCGGGAAAGAGCTCGACCTGGTCGGTGATCCGGGCGCCGGCCGAGTCGACCAGGTAGACCATCGGCACGCCGGTCGCGTACGCCCGCTCGATGATCCTGATGATCTTCTCGACGGTACGCGCGCCCCAACTGCCGGCCTTGACGGTGGAGTCGTTCGCCATCAGGCAGACCTGTCGGCCGTCGATGGTGGCGGTGCCGGTGACCACGCCGTCGGCGGGCAGCCCTTCGGCCATCGCGTTGGCGTAGAGGCCGTCCTCGACGAAGGAGCCCTCGTCGACCAGGAGCGCGACCCGCTCGCGGGCGAACAGCTTGCCCTTGGCGGCGTTCGCCGCGTGGTACTTGTCCGCACCGCCGGCCCTGGCGCGCTTGCCCAGCTGCTCCAGTGCCTCACCGTCGAGCGTCACGCCGACTCCCTCGCCACCCGCGCCTCGTGAGCGCGCCGACCGACCTGAACGATCGTTAGGGTAGCGCATCCGCGCCCGCTCCGGCGAGCCCACCGCCCGGCCGCCACCCGATCGGCTCCGGACGCGGAAAACGGCGGTGCCCGAGGCGCCGGACACCGCCATTTCGCGCGAAACCGGGTAGGTCACCCGGCCCGGCCTCAGGACGGCAACGGAGTGAGGCGGGTACGGGGGCCGGCGCGGAGCACGCCGGACGGGAGCTTCTTGCCGACCAGCTCCTCGGCCAGCTCGGCCGCCTCGATCAACGCATCCAGGTCGATTCCGGTGTCGATGCCCATGTCGTGCAGCATGTGCACCGCCTCCTCGGTGGCCAGGTTGCCGCTCGCGCCCGGGGCGTACGGGCAGCCGCCGAGGCCGCCGACGCTGGCGTCGAACTCGGTGATCCCCAGCTCCATGGCGGTCAGCATGTTGGCCAGGGCGGTACCCCGGGTGTTGTGGAAGTGCAGCAGCACCGGGACGTGGGCGTTCCGGTCCCGGACCGCGGTGACCAGCTCGCGGACCCGGCGGGGCGTACCCATGCCGGTGGTGTCGCCGAAGGCCACCCGGTCGGCACCGTCACGGACCACCCGGTCGACGATGCCGGCCACCCGCTGCGGGTCGACGTCCCCCTCGTACGGGCAGCCGAAGCTGGTCGCCACGATCACCTCGGCCCGGGCGCCGGCACCGTGCAGCAGGTCGATCAGCTCGGCGATGTCGTCCAGCGACTCCTCGGTCGAGCGGTTGACGTTGCGCCGGTTGTGCGTGTCGCTGGCCGACACCACCACCTCGATCTCGGTGAAGCCGGCGGCGAGGGCCCGCTGCGCGCCCCGGCTGTTCGGCACCAGCGCCGAGTAGCGCACCCCGGCCGCCTTCGTGGCCCGCTGCCACACCTCGTCGGCGTCGGCCATCTGCGGGATCGCCTTCGGATGCACGAAGGACACCGCCTCGATCCGCTGGACGCCGGTGCCGGAGAGCGCGTCGAGCAGCCGCACCTTGGCGTCGGTGGGGATCGGCTCCTCGTTCTGGAGTCCGTCCCGGGGCCCGACCTCCCGGATGGAGACGAAGTCCGGCAGTTCCGCCATAGGGGTCACCTCACTGTGACGGTGTTACGTGATGGGTCCTTCCACCCTGCCACCCCGCCGGGCCACGGCGCACCCGGCCCGGCGGCCCGGGTCAGCGCATCCGGGAGACGATGCCCGTGTCGTAGTCGCCGGAGAGGAACTCCGGGTTCTCCAGCAGCTCGGCGAAGAACGGGAGGTTGTTCTTCGGGCCGGCGATCTCGAACTGGGCCACCGCGGCCCGCGCCCGCTCCACCGCCTCCTCGCGGGTGGCCCCGCTGACGATCAGCTTGGCCATCAGGCTGTCGTAGAACGGCGTGACCGTGTTGCCGGCGACGTAGCCGGAGTCGACCCGGACACCGGCACCGGCCGGCTCGTTCCAGGTGGTGATCGCACCCGGACCGGGGAGGAAACGCTTCGGGTCCTCGGCGTTGATCCGCAGCTCGATGGCGTGCCCGTGCGGGGTGAGCGCGTCCGGGTCGAAGGTCGGGGCCAGGCCGGCGGCCACCCGCAGCTGCTCCTCGACCAGGTCGACGCCGTAGACGTGCTCGGTGACCGGGTGCTCGACCTGGAGCCGGGTGTTCATCTCCAGGAAGAAGAACTCCTGCGTGGCCGGATCGAGGAGACACTCGACGGTGCCCGCGTTGCGGTAGTTGACCGCCTCGCCGGCCCGCACCGCCGCGGCGAGGAAACGCTCGCGCAGCTCCGGGGAGACCGCCGGGGACGGCGACTCCTCGACCAGCTTCTGGTTGCGCCGCTGCACCGAGCACTCGCGCTCGCCGAGGGCCACCACCCGGCCGTCGGCCAGCCCGAGGATCTGCACCTCGACGTGGCGCACCCGGGGGAAGTACCGCTCGATGAGCACCGAGCCGTCGCCGAACATCCGCTCGGCGAACGAGCGGACCTTGTCGTACTCGGTGCGCAGCGCGGCCTCGTCGGCCGCCACACCCATGCCCATGCCGCCACCACCGGCCGCGGCCTTGACCATCACCGGGTAGCCGATCCCGGCGGCGGCGGCGACCGCCGCGTCCAGGTCGGCCGCCGGATCCGTGGTGCCGGGCGCGACCGGCACCCCGGCCGCCGCCATCAGGTTCCGGGCGTTGATCTTGTCGCCCATCGCGGTGATCGCGTCCGCGCCGGGCCCGACCCAGATCAGGCCGCTGGCCTCGACGGTACGGGCGAAGTCGGCGTTCTCCGACAGGAAGCCGTAGCCGGGGTGGATCGCCTGGGCCCCGGTCTTCTTCGCCGCGGCGAGGATCGCCTCCACGTTCCGGTAGCTCTGCGCCGGGTTGGCCGGCCCGACGCACACCGCCTCATCGGCCTCGGTCACGAACGGCAGGCCGGCGTCGGCCTCCGAGTGCACCGCGATCGCCCGGATCCCGAGCCTCTTCGCGGTACGGATGACCCGGCGCGCGATCTCGCCCCGGTTGGCGATCAGCAGCGACTCGATCATGTTTTCCTCCAGCGTCCATGGGTGGGGACGGCTGTCAGGTAACCATGCCCCGCCGGTCAACTACGAGTCGCCCCGACGGTGGCGGTGCACCGGCCCAGGTCAGGCGGGATCGGTCGGGGCCAGCAGGGCAGCGAGCGTCGCGCCGCGCAGCAGCTCGGCCCGGCGCCGGCGGTCCACCTCGCCACCGAGGAACGGTGTGGAGTTCATCAGGCCGAAGGCCGCGTGGGCGAGCACCCGCGCCTCACCGTCCGGCAGGCCCGGGTGCAGCGCGGTCAGCACGGCCACCCACTCCTCGACGTAGAGCCGTTGGAGCCGGCGGATGCGGCGGCGCGGCTCGTCGGGGAGGCGGTCCAGCTCGTGCAGGTGCAGGGCGATCACCGCCGGGTTGGCCAGCGCGAAGTCGACGTGGAAGTCGATCAGCGACTCCAACGTGCCGCGCGGGTCGTCCGGATGGTTGGCGGCCCGTTCCCGGCCGCCCGCGAGCAGCCCCTCGCTGACCGGGATCAGCGCGGCGACCAGCATCGCCTCCTTGCCGGCGAAATGGTGGTAGAGCGCCGGGCCGGTGACCCCGGCGGCGGCACCGATGTCGTCCATCGACACGCCGTGGTAGCCGCGGGCGGCGAAGAGCCCGACCGCGATCTCCAGGATCTCGTCCCGCCGGGACCGGCGTCGGCCCGTACCCGTCGCGCCCCGCGCCTGCTGTTCCACCGCCACCGGGCCAGCCTAGACCGAGCCTCCGCCGCGGCGAAGGCTCGGTTACCCATCGGTCGGTTCAGCCGCCAGCCGGCGTCCAGGCCGTGGTCGGCCCGGGAATCATCGCTGATTGGTGGCTTCCCTCCAGCTAGGCGACGCCGGGTTGACCACCCGCCCGGCGCACCTCCCGATCCGCCTCGTCGTGGGCGAGGCCGGTCGTACCGAGCAGGTCGGTGGCGATCGCCCTGATCTGGGCGACCACGACCTGACCCGAGAACCCAAGACCCTGCTGGTGCGCCTCGCTCGCCTTGGCCACCGACCGGCACACCAGGGCGACCGCGTCCCGGGGCGTGTGCCCACGTTGCAGGTCCCGCCGCACCACGGCGGCCGCCTCGGCCAGCGCCGCGACCGACTCCACCAACTCGCGCGGTCGTGGCTCGTCGTCGCGCAGCAGTGTCACACTGCGCCGGGCCAGGACCCGGGTGTTACGGGCCGACCGCTCGATGTACTCGGCCGACTCGACGTACCGGCTCAAAGCGTCACGCGCATGCCACCGCAAGGGCGCCAGCGTGGCCGCCTCCCGCCCCTCGGGCAGCGCGGCGTGCAGGGCGTCGACCTTCGCCTCACCCTCCCGCACCAGGACCAGCGCGTCGTGCGCCCGGTCGACGTTCCGTTCCGACAGGCCACGGGCCACGCCCCGAAGCCCGTCGATGAGCACGTCCAGCGCCGGTCTCGCGACCCGGGACATCACGGTGAGCGGATTGACCGGCAACAGCAACGCCATCACCGCCAGGGCGACACCGCCGCCGATCAGCGCATCGATCACCCGGACGAAGAAGATGCCCTGGCTCGGCGGTGACAGCGTCGCGATCAGTACCGCGGAGACCGTCGACTGCGCCACCACCGCCGCGGTCCCGCCCGCGAAGATCGCCGCCGACATCGCCAGCGCGACGGCCAAGCCGAGCTGCCAGCCGCCGGTGCCGATCAGGAAGATCAGCCCGTCACCGACGGCCACGCCGAGCGCAACTCCCAGGACGAGCTCCACCGCCCGACGGAACCGCTGTCCGGTGGATATCCCGAGTGTGATCACCGCCGAGATCGGCGCGAACACCGGAGCTGGATTGCCGACCAGGTTGTGGGCCACTCCCCAGGACACGATGGTGGCGACCGAGGTCTGAGCCACCACGATCGAAAGGGCACCGAGCCTCTGCCACCGCTGCCGCAACCCGCTTCGCACCCGGTCCCAGGAGACGGCCGCCGCGTCCCTCACTCCAACCGTCCGCAGCTCACCGCAACCGGCCACATCCCCTTAATCACGGTTAACACGGTAGGCACCGACGCGGCCACCAGACCGCCGATCGGGCGTACCGGGTCGCCGGCCTCGGCGGGGTTCTCGACCGCGACACTGCCGGCCGGCCCGAGCAACCCGGCGCATCCGGGGCGCGGGAGACGCCGGTCGCGCCATACCGGGCACCTTCCCGGGACAGTCCCGGCCGGCGCGGGCGCGACGGTCGGTGTGGCTGACCGTCGCGCCCCCGGTCAGTCCTCCTCGATGCCGTGCTCGGCGCGGATCTTCGCCGCCTCGGCGGGGCGGCCCTGGTCGTCGAGGGCGCGGGCCAGCAGCCAGGCGGCCTGGGCGGCCGGGCGGGAGCCGCTGGGCAGCCCGCCCAGCACCGGGCGCAGCAGCCGCTCGGCCTCCTCGGGCCGGCCGTCCCGCAGCAGCAACTCCCCGGTGAAGACCTCGACCTGCGCCGCCTCACCGAACGCCTCGATCGACCGGAGCCGCTCCGGCAGGCCGGTCACCCGGTCCAGCGCGGCGGTCACCCGGTCCTCGGCCGTCAGCACCCGGGCCACCGCGTCGGCGGCCATCGCCCGCTCGTACGTCACCACGGGCGGCTCGTCGGGCAGGCCGGCGAGCGTACCGGCGGCCTCGTCGACCCGCTCGATCGCGGCCGCCGCGGCCGGCAGGTCACCCGACCAGTGCAGGGCGAGCAGCTCCCGCCGCCGGGCCCGCAGCTCGTCCACCGGATGCCCGGCGAGCCGGTACGCGGCGGCCGCCGCCGCGAACTTCTGCGCGGCCACGGCGTCCCGGTCGGCGTCGTAGAGGATCCCGCCCGCCTCCTCCAGCACCTGCGCCCGGTGCGGAAGATTGTCCGGGCCGTCCAGGTTCTCCGCGAGCTGCTCGAGCAGCGCCAGCGCCGGATCGATCTCGCCGAGCCCCTGGTAGATGCCGGCCAGCAGGTGCCGGCACCGGTCGGCCTCGGCCTGCGCGCCGGCCCGATCCAGCCCGAGCACCGCCTCCTCGGCCACTTCGGCGGCCTCGCCGAGCCGACCGGCCAGCCGGTAGGCGTTCGCCAACTCCCAGCGGAGCAGCGCGTCTCCCGGCAGCCCCTGCTCGACGCAGAGGGTGACCGCCTCGGCGAGGTCCTCCACCGCCTCGGCGGCCCGGTCGGCGGCGAGCAGCGCCCGCCCCCGGGTGACGCGGACCGGCAACCGGGCGGCGGCCAGCGCGGCGGCCAGCGCCTCGTCGCAGGCCGTCACGGCCTCGGCCGGGTCGTCCGCCGAGCGGGCGTGCGCGAGGCAGGCGGCGGTCAGCATCTCGCCGTCGCCCAGCTCCCGGGTGAGCCGGCGGGCATGCGCCGCCGCCTCCCGGAACTCGTCGGCCCGCTCCAACTGCTCCAGCACGTGCGTGCGGTGCAGCGCCACCCGGCCCGCCAGCCACGGGTCGACGTCGGCCCCGGCGGTGGCCCGGTCGAGCGCGTCCAGCGCGTCCGACCACTGCCCACGGTGCACGTGGGCCACGGCCAACCGGTCCCAGGCGGCGGCCCGTTCACGCCGGTCACCGTGCTCCGCGAGGTGCTCGGCCGACTCCCGGGCCAGGGCCAGCCCCTCCTCCGCACCCTCCTCGGTGGTGCAGAGCAGCGTGCCCAGCCGGCCGGCGACCACCTGCGCCCGGAGCGGGTCCGGCACCTTCCGCCAGGCGGCCAGCGCGGCCCGGTTGGCCTCGATCGCCACGCCCACCTCGTCGCCGTCCTGCTCGGACAGCTCGCCGGCCCGCAACTCCAGCCGCCAGGCCCGGGTGCCCGCCGGCAGCTCGGCGTCGCCGTACCGCTCGTCGAACGCCCGCAGCACGGCGACCAGCCCGTCCCGGCGATGGGTCCGCCAGCACTCGTCGGCCAGTGCCAGCAGTTCGTCGGCGCCGGCCTGGGCCGGCACGGTGACCGGCGCCGGCGTGGCGGACGCCGTCCCGCCGTCCGGGGCGGGCGTCGAGCCGCTGCCGCCCGGCACCGCTGCGCCGCCGCGCTGGGCCGGCACCGGCCGGCGCCGCAGGCTGGCGGAGAGCGGCAGGTGCTCGCCGACCGGGCCGGCCGCGAGGCGCCGGGCGATCAGCCCGGACTGGTGGGCGGTGCCGTTGCGGGCGTCGAACCGCTCGGCCAGCGCGGTGGCCGTGCCGGCCAGCTCGTCGGCGAGTACCCCCGCCGGCACGTCGGCGGCCGCCCGGTCGCCGGCCGCCCGCCGGTGCACGGCCAGCTCGGCCGGCACCTGGCGCAGCGCCGCCGAGGCGGCGGCCGCGAAGTGCATGGCGGCCGCCGGGGTGGGTGCCCGGTCCAGCCAGTCGAGGTGCCGTTCGACCAGCTCCAGGGCGCGCGCCTCGTTACCGGTCACGGTGCAGAACTCGATGTGGTCGGAGATCTCCCACAGGTCGGCGAGGCGCCCACGCAACCGCCGGTACGCCTCCCGGTGCGCGTTCCGTGCGGCGTCCGCCCGGCCGGTCTCCCGGTACGGCGTGAGCAGCGCGGTGAGGATCGCCTGCGGCTGCTCGGTGCAGCTCAACCGGCCGGCGAGGACCGGCTCGGCCAGCGCCACCGCCTCGTCGTGCCGCCCGGTGCCGGCCAGGTGCTCGACCTGGGTGGTCGGATCGCAGCCGGCGCAGTCGGAGAGGGCGTCCCGGGGCGTGGTCATCCAGCGGCGGTACCACTCCGCCGCCTCCACCTCGGCGCCCAGGTGCGCCGCGACCAGGTAGCGGTGCTTGTACACGGCCTGGAGGGTGTGCCCGGACTCGCGGTAACGCCGCTCCATGTCGTCGAGCACCGCGTACGTCCGGTCCAGCGGCAGCTCGGGGAACTTCAGCATGGCGGTGACCATGTACTTGAAGAACCAGAGCAGCTGGTGCGTGTAGCGCTGGTGGTAGGGCTGCGGGTCGCGGTCGTACTCGGCGAGGCACCAGGAGAAGGTGACAAAGGACTTCGCCGGCTCGCCGCCGTACACGTACGCGGTGGTGCCGGTGATCCGGGCAGCGAAGGCGAGGTGCCGGTCCTCGCTCACGTCGGCCCGGCGCAGCAGCTGCTCCAGCGCGGCGATCTGCCCCGGGCCGTACGGCATGTTGTCGATCTCGTAGAGCATCCGCCAGAGGTCGTCGTCGGCCACGGCTCACTCCCGTCCGGGTACGGCCCGGCCGAGCAGGCCGAGGAAGGAACTGTTCAGCAGGGCGGCGTCCGCCGCCCGGATCGGATGGTGCCCGAGCAGCAGGGCCTGCCCGTAGAGCGCCTCGACGGCCAGCCCGACCAGCTCCGGGTCGGTCAGCGTGATGACCCGGCGGACCAGCGGGTTGCGGTGGTTGAGCACCAGCTGTGGCCGGTCCGGCGGGGCGGAGGCGGCCAGCGCGTCGAGCACCCCGCCCCACAGTTCGTCGGCCTTGTCCCGACTCGCGGCGAGCTGGTCGTGGAACGCGGCCGAGCGGGAGACCAGGTAGAGCGCCGGCAGCGAAACCGGGTCGTACGACCGGACCACCACCTCGCAGCCGAGCCGTTCCAGGGCCCGCTGCGCCCCGGCGAGGAACGGCCGCAGAGCGAGCTCGGTCTGCGGGTCGAGGATGTCGAAGCGGGTGGTGAGGTCGCTCGGCTCCAGCCGCTCGATGAGCACCGACCGGTCCACCGTGGGCAGTCGCTCGATCAGCTCGGTGTCGTACGTGTAGCCGCCGTTGACCACGGCCAGGTCCTGGGCGGCCGCGACGGCGGCGAGCTGGCGGAACTCGTCGAGGCTGGCGGCGTAGCGGAGCACGCCGTGCCGCTGGCGGAACTCGGCGAGGGTTAGCGTGCCGACGTTGGTGTCCATCGGCCACCACTGGTCGACCAGGCGGAGCATCTCGTCGTCGTGCAGGGCGAGCGCCTTGACCCCCAGGTGGTGCACCTGGAGGAACTCGGCGAGCCGGCGCGGGTCGTGCTTGGCCAGCCGGACCAGCCAGCCGCGGACCTGGTCACCGAGGGCGTCCCGGGTGGCGGCGAGCAAAGCGTCCTCGTAGAGCGCCTCGCGACTGGCGGTGGGGCGCAGCTCGCTGGCGTCGACCACGCAGTGGGCGAAGAACGCCCAGTCGGGCAGCAGCCCGTCGGCGTGCTCGGTGAGCAGCATCCGCTTGAGGTGGACCCGGTGCCCGGCCCGGGCGGCCGGGTTGACCGGGGTGGGCAGGATGAAGGCCACCCCGGTTAGGCCCGCCTCGGGCACCGACAGCGGCACCACGTCGAACGGGACGAAGCCGAGCACGTCCCGCGCGTACCGCTGGAGGGCGGCGCGGTCGACCGGCGCGCCCGGAGTGGTCGGCCAGGGCGGCGGGCCGGCGGTGGTCGGGGTGTCGCCGACCCGGACGTCCACCGGCAGCAGGCTGCCGTAGAGGCGGGCCAGCTCGGTCACGGTCGGCACGCCGAACCACTGGTCGGCGTCGGGTCGGGGCACCAGGGTCACCGTGGTGCCGGGTTCGTCGCGGGCCTGCTCGGGCGCCGCGACCCGCACCGCGTAGCGGCCGTCGGACCAGCCCGTCCAGAGCACGGTGGGCTGGTCGGCGTGCCGGGTGACCACCCGGATCTCGTCGGCGACCAGGAAGCAGGAGAGCAGGCCGATGCCGAACTGGCCGAGGAACTCGTGCCGGGAGAAGCCCAGCTCGTCCCGCTTGGAGCTACGGCCGATGGTAGCCAGCAGCTCGTGCACCTGGGCCTCGGTGAGGCCGATGCCGGTGTCGTGCACGCGCAGCGTGCCGTCGCCGGTCAGCTTCGGCGGCTCGATCCGGACCCGGGCCGGGGCGTCCGGCTCGGTCAGCCGGCGCGCGGTGATCGCGTCCACGGCGTTCTGGAGCAGCTCCCGGACGTAGACCCGGGGGCTGCCGTAGAGATGGTGACTGAGCAGGTCGACCACGCCACGGAGGTCGACCTGGAAGGTGCGGTCCACTCGTGCTCCCCGTTCGGTTTCCGGCGCTCACCGTACCGGCCGGCGCCCACACTGTCCGCCCCCCGGCCCGCTTGACCCTCCACCCGGTTCAGGCCGCAGGGTCCGTCGGCATGACCGCTCCCGTACTCGGCCGGGACTTCCGGCTGCTCTGGTCCGCCGCCGTCTCCTCGCGGTTCGGCGACACACTGCGTACGCCGGCACTGGCCCTGCTGGCCGCCACGCTGACCCGTGACCCCCGGGCGATCGCCGCGGTGACCGTGGCCGGGCAGCTCCCGCCACTGCTGCTCGGCCTGCTCGGTGGCGCGTACGCCGACCGTTGGGAGCGCCGCCGGACGATGGCCGCGGTGGACGGGGCGCGGGCCGTGGTGGTGGCCGCCCTGGCCGTGCTGGTCGCCACCGGGCGGGCCGGCGTGGCCAGCCTGGTGGCCGTCGCGTTCCTGCTCGCCGCCCTCGGCACGCTCTTCGACCCGGCCTCGTTCGCGCTGCTCCCGTCGGTGGTGCCGCCGGCCGCCCTGCCCACCGCGAACGGCCGACTCCAGGCCGGCACGGCGGTGGCCGGCGGTTTCCTCGGCGCCCCCCTGGCCGGCGTCCTCTTCGCCGTCGCGGCGGCCCTCCCGTTCGCCGTCGACGCCCTCACCTTCGCCCTCGCCGCCGTCCTCGTCCTCGCGATTCCCGCTTCCCCGGCCCCGGCCGCGGCCCGGCCGCGGCGGTCGGTGTGGCGGGAGTCCTGGGCGGGGGTGCGGTGGGTGCGGCGGGACCGGACCCTGTGGGGGGTCACGGTGGCGAGCGCCGGGTCGAACCTGGCGATCAGCGGGGTGATGGCGGTGCTGGTGCTCTACGCGCTGACCGTGCTGCGGGTGCCGGCGGAGGCGTACGGGTTGTTCGCGGCGGGGGTGGTCGTGGGCGGACTGGTCGGGGCGCTGGCGGCCGGCCGGCTGGCGGCACGGTTCGGCACCCTGCCCGCCCTGCGTGCGGTGCTGGTCTGGCAGACCCTGGCGCTGGCCGGGTTCGCGGTGGCGCGGCACCCGCTGTCCGGCGGGCTGGCGCTGACCTGTTTCGCCGCCGGCACCACGGTCTGGAACAGCCTCTGGTCGGCGTACGGACAGCGGCACGTCCCGCCGGAGCTGCTCGGCCGGGTCCGCGCGGCGCAGCGGGTGGTCGGCCTGGTCAGCGCACCCGTCGGGGCGGCGCTCGCCGGGCTCGCCGGCCAGGCGTACGGCGTGGCCCCGGTGGGCTGGGCGGCGGCCGGGGTCTTCGCCGTGGTCACCGCCGGAGCCTGGCGGACGCTGCGGGGGGCGGGTTCCGCCGTCGAGCGCCGGGCCGAGCCGGTCGCCCGTCCCTAGGCCGGGACGGACAGCGGGTGTCCGGCACGAGGCCGTGCCGGGCACCCGCGGCCGACCGTACCGGGTCCAGGCTGAGCGGCGGTGACGCTGCCCGGGAGGCGCTGGAGGCCTCCCGGCGCCGGGTCAGCGCCGGGCCACCGCCCCGTCGGGGGTGAGCGGGTCGACGGCCGGCGCGCCCGGCTCGAAGCCGGCCAGCCGCACGGCGATCCGCTGCCGAACCGACGGCAGCATCGAGAAGCCCCGGAACATCAGGTCCCGCAGGGGACGGCCGGCGGGCGGGACGGTGGCGAGCCGGGTGAGCCGGTCGGAGAAGGCGAGCACCTCCTCGGCGAGCGGCCGGCGCGCGGTGGCGTACTCGTCCAGCAGGATCGTCGGTTCGCCGGCGAGCACCGCGGCGAGCGCGTCGCCGAGGGCGACCGCGTCCCGGAGGCCGAGGTTCATGCCCTGCCCGCCGGCCGGGCTGTGCACGTGGGCGGAGTCCCCGGCGAGCAGCACCGGCCCGGCCCGGAACGAGCCGGCGATCCGGTGGTGGACCCGGAACCGCGAGGTCCAGAGCAGTTCGGTGATCCGGTTCGACCCGCGAGCGGGTCCCCGCTCGTCGAGCAGCGCCTGGAACTGGGCGACATCCGGGTCGCGCGGCGCATCGGCCACCGCGGCGACCAGCCGGACCACCCCGTCCGGCAGCGGCGCCCAGACCAGCGGCCCCTGCCGGGCCAGGAAGAGCGCGGTCTCGTCGCGGGGCAGCCCGCTGTCCACCCGGGCGTCCGCGAGCAGGAACGACTCACCCGGGTCGGTGGGCGCGCCGAAGTCGATGCCGGACAGTTGGCGGACCGTGCTGTGCATGCCGTCCGCGCCGATCACCCACCGGGCCCGGACCGTCTCCCCACCGGCGAAGCGGGCGGTCGCGCCGGTCTCGTCGAGGTCGAGTCCGGCCAGCTCGTACGGCCGGAGCACCCGGCCGCCGAGCGCGGTCAGCCGGTCGGCGAGCACCGCCTCGGTCTCCGACTGCGACACCATCAGCGCGTACGGATAGCGGGACGGCAGCCGGTCGAAGCGCACGGTGAGCAGCCTGCGGTCCCGGTCGCGGACGGTGAACCGGGGCGACGGCAGGCCGCGGTCGACGAGCGGGGCGGCGACCCCGATCCGGTCGAGCACCTCCAGGGTGCCGGCGTGGACGACGGCGGCCCGGGAGGTGATCGGCGGCGCGGCGGACCGGTCGACGACGGTGGCCGTCACGCCGTGCCGGGCCAGGGTCACGGCCGCCGCCAGGCCGGTCGGTCCGGCCCCCACCACGAGGACGTCGGTGCGCTCGGGAAGCATGTCCCACCTCCGTATGCCAACGATTGTTTGCCAACGCTTGTTGACAAACGGTAGGCGCGACCCGGCGTCAATGTCAACGCTTGTTGGCATACAGTCGTGGACATGACCGACACGGCACCCGGCACCCGTCGCTCGGACGCCACGCGGGCCGCGATCCTGCGCGCGGCCCGAGAACGCTTCGCCGCCGACGGGTACGACCGCGCCACCATCCGGGCCATCGCCGCGGCGGCGCGGATCGACCCGTCGATGGTGATGCGCTACTACGGCAGCAAGGAGGGCCTGTTCGCGGCGGCGGCGGAGTTCGACCTGCGCCTGCCCGACCTGGCCGGCGTACCGAGCGACCGCCTCGGCGAGACGCTGGTCCGCCACTTCCTCGACCGCTGGGAAGGCGACGGAACGCTGGCCGCCCTGCTCCGCGCGGCCAGCACCAACCCGGGCGCGGCCGAGCGGATGAGGGGCATCTTCGCCGACCAGCTCGGCGCGGCCGTGGCCCGGTTCGGCACCGACCCCGCGACCACCGCTCGCCGGGCCGGCCTGGTCGCCAGCCAGATCCTCGGCCTCGCCCTCACCCGGTACATCGTCGGGCTGCCGCCGATGGTCGAGGCTCCGCCGGCCGAGCTGGTCGCCTGGGTGGGACCGACCATCCAGCGCTACCTCACCGGCACGGCCCCGGCCTGACAGTCCCGGCCCGACCGACCCGGCCCGACCAGCGCTGAATGCGGCATGTCGCGGTGTCCCGCCTCGGGGACACCGCGACATGCGGCGGAACGCGAGCGACCAGCCGGTGGGTCAGCCAGCGAGGCCGCCCGGCTGGTCGCCCTTCACGACAGGGGCCCGGACCAGGTTGCCCCACTCGGTCCACGAACCGTCGTAGTTGCGGACCTGCGGGTAGCCGAGCAGGTGGTGCAGCACGAACCAGGTGTGGCTGGACCGCTCGCCGATCCGGCAGTACGCCACCACGTCGTCGGACGGGCTCAGCCCGAGCTGGTCGGCGTAGATGGCCCGCAGCTCGTCCGCGGACTTGAAGGTGCCGTCGTCGTTCGCGGCGGACTTCCACGGCTTGCTCACCGCACCCGGGATGTGCCCGCCGCGCAGCGCGCCCTCCTGCGGATAGTCCGGCATGTGCAGCATCTCGCCGGTGTACTCGCCGGGCGAGCGGACGTCGACCAGCGGCCGGCCGGCCGCCACATGCGCCATGACCTGCTCGCGGTAGGCCCGGATCGGCGCATCGTTGCGCTCCGGCACCGGGTACTCGGCGCGCGGCCGGGCCACCTTCTCCCGGGTCAGCTCACGTCCCTCGGCGATCCACTTCTGCCGGCCGCCGTCCAGCAGCCGGACGTCGGGGTGGCCGAAGAGCGAGAAGACCCAGAGGGCGTACGCGGCCCACCAGTTGAAGTTGTCACCGTAGAAGACCACGGTGTCGTTCCGGCCGATGCCCTTCGCGGCGCAGAGCTCGGCGAAGCTCTCCGCATCCAGATAGTCCCGGGTCACCTGGTCGTTCAGCTCGGTGTGCCAGTCGACCTTGACGGCGCCGGGGAGGTGGCCGGTGTCGTAGAGGAGCACGTCCTCGTCGGACTCGACCACCACGAGGCCCTCGTCGCCCAGGTGCTCGGCCAGCCACTCGGTGGTGACCAGGCGCTGCGGGTCGGCGTACGACTGGAGGCGGGGATTCGGATCGCTCGGCACAGGCATGATCCCCAAGGTACGCCCGATCCGGGGCCGTCAACCGGTCTGCCGGAAATCGGGTGCAGCGAATGTGGCGGGCCGCACGTGACAGGAGCGGAACCCGCCGACCACAGAGGATCGCCCATGACCGTTCGGCAGCAGACCGGGCCACCCCGGTCCGCGGCAGCACCGGTGGACTTCACCGACTTCTACCAGGCCCACTTCCACCGGATCGCCGTGCAGCTCTACGCGTACCTGGGCGACCACGCCGAGGCGCAGGACCTGACCCAGGAGGCGTTCTGCCGGACCCTGGAGCGCTGGGCCCGGATCAGCGGGTACGACGACCCGTCGGCGTTCGTCCGGCGGGTGGCCTGGAACCTGGCGACCAGTCGGCTGCGCCGGGTGCGTACCACCGTGCGGCACCGGGCCCGGCAGCGCGAGGAGCACGTGCCGGGCCCGCAACCCGACCGGGTCGCGCTCACCCGGGCGCTGGCCACCCTGCCCGCCAACCAGCGCCGGGCGATCGTGCTGCACCACCTGGCCCAGCTGAGCGTCGCCGAGATCGCCGAGCAGACCGGTGCCCCCGAGGGCACGGTCCGGTCCTGGCTCTCCCGGGGCCGCGCCGCGCTGGCCGGCTACTTCACCGAGACCGGATCGGAGGACGGCCGTGCCTGAGACCGCCATCAAGGAGATGTTCGCCGAATTCGAGGCGGCGGCGCGGGAGACCTTCCGCCCGCCGGGCGTACCCGCGGCGCAGCGCCGGGTCCGGGACCGCCGCCGCCACCGGCGGGGCATGCTGGCCGGCCTGGCCGCGCTGCTGCTCGCCGGCTCGGCCGGCGGGTACGCGGTCGCCCACCGTGGCGACCGCTCCGCGCCGCACCCCACCCCGTCCGGCTCCCCCTCGCCGGACGGGAAGCTGACCGAGCGCGAGGTCATCCTGCCCGGCTTCCCCGGCAGGCTGAGGGACCTGCGGTTCGTCGACGGCCGGGCCGGCTGGGCGCTCCTCGACACCTGCCCCGCGCCGGACCCGGCAGCCGAGGGATGCCGCCGTACCGTGGCGCGGACCACCGATGCGGGGGCGACCTGGCGGTCGACGAACGTGCCGGAGATTCCGCCGGGCTTCGTGCAACTGTTGCCCCGGGACGGCGAGCGGCTGACCCTGATGCTCGACCGGCGGTACCTGGTCACCGTTGACGGGGGCGTCACCTGGACCAGCCACTCGGGGGAGTCGCCCGCCGAGGAGATCCTGCGTACCTTCTCCACCCCCGGCGGGTTGCGCCTCGGCTGTCCCCACGCGACCGGTGACATCCGCGGGCAGATGTGCCGGCGATGGCAGGTGCTGCGGTTCGACGGACGGCCGCTGCCGCACCAGCCACCGGTGACCGTGCCCCCGGACTCGGAAGGTGCCCTGCTCGAAGGCGCCGACGGACGGCTCTGGCTCACCCTGGTCGAGCGGGACCAGCTGACCGTGGTGACCAGCGACGACCGGGGCGACAGCTGGCGAAAGATCCCGCCGGCCACGGGGGCTCGCCGGCTCACCGTCTCGCCGGACGGCCGCGAGGTCTGGCTGGTCCGGACCGACCGGCCGAATCGGGTGTGGCGGCTGGTCGGCGACCGGTGGCGGCCGGGGCCCGCCCTGCCGGACGACACGAGCCAGGTCACCGCGGTCGGGGCGGGTGCCCTGCTGGTCACGAGCTGGTACGGCGGGATCGGTTTCGTGGTCGACGGCCGCTACGTCGACATCCGGGAACTGCGCGACCTGCTGCGCGACGACCCTGAGCAGCACCCCGACATCGCGGCGCTGCCGGACGGCACGGTCCAGGTCCTCTACCGCAACGTGCGGCTGCTCGGCACCGGCCGGGGCGCCGACCGTAGCTGGATCGCCTTCTCCTGACGGACGCCCGCCCGGCCCAGCCGGACCTGTGGCGTCCGGTGCCGCCGACGGTCAGGCCCGGCGGTGCACCAGCCGGCCGGCGACCACGGTGGCCAGGCAGGAGCCGTCGTCGCCGAAGACGGCCAGGTCGGCCCGGCCGCCGACGACCAGCGCCGGCTGCCGGGGGCGATCCAGCACGGCCAGGCCGTTGCGGGCGGCGGCGGCCCGCAGTGCCGGGTCGGTCAGGTGGGCGGCGAGCACCGCGCCGACGCCGGCCCGGAACAGGGCGTGCACCCGCTCACGCGGGCTCGGCGCGGGCGGCGGCGGCCCGTCGTGCACCAGCGCCGGCCCGAGCGTCCCGGCCCACCGGCGCACCCGCACCCCGGGGTACGCCGCCGTCAGCTCGTCCAACGGCGCGACCGCCTCGATCCGGTCGCCGGTCACCAGGACCGCCTGGCCCGCCCGCGCCTCGTCGTCGGGCGTCAGCCGCAGCAGGTCGGCGGTGTGGACGGTGCGCACCGTCAGTCGAGGGTGATCGGGCCGAGGGTGGGCCGCTTCGCGGTGACGGAGTCACCGGAGGAGCGGCCGGTGAGGCGGCGCTTGACCCAGGGGGCCAGGTGCTGGCCAACCCAGCGCAGGTCGGCCGCACGGGCGGCCAGCCACGGGCTCGGTGCGGGGCGCTGCGGCACCAACAGCCACTCCTCGTCGCAACCGACCCCGAGCGCGGCGAGCACCTGCGCGGCGACCCGGCGGTGCCCGGCGGCCGACAGGTGCAGCCGGTCGGTGCTCCAGAGCAGCGGGTTGAGGTAGGTGTCGTCGGCGTACAGGTCGACCAGGATCGCACCGTGCCGCTCCGCGACCTCACCGACCACCCGGTTGAGCAGGTTCACCCGGGGGGCGACCAGCCGCTGCCCGGGCAGCCGGGCCATCACGTCGGCGAACCGGAAGAGGACCACGTCGGCGCCGCTGGACCGCAGCTCACCGATGACCGCGTCGAAGCGGGGGACGAAGGAGTCCGCGTCGAAGGTACGGCGCAGCACGTCATTGCCGCCCGCCGCGAAGCTGATCAGGTCGGGTTCCATGGCCAGTGCCGCCGGCACCTGTTCGGCGACGATGTTCGGGAACAGGCGGCCCCGGATCGCCAGGTTGGCGTACCCGAAGTCGGGCCCGGCCTCGGCGGCGAGCCGGGTGGCGATCAGGTCGGCCCAGCCGCGGTAGGTGCCGTCCGGATACGCGTCGTCCATGCCCTCGGTGAAGCTGTCACCAACCGCCACGTAGCTGCGCCAGCGCACCGCGCCTCCCTCTGACGTCCCGGCAGAGCTGCGCCGCCCAGTCTGTCACCGCGCCCGGTGTCACCGTGCGCCTCCGGCCCGCGACGTGGCGGAGGTCATCGAAGGGACGGATTCCGTCGCACCGACCGTGGATGATGTCGACCGGCTGCGCTGACCCGAACGGCGCGCACGAAGCGGGGCGGACCGCCGACCGGCGTGCCGCAGGTTCCGTCCGCCCAGCGGCAGGTCGACCTTCTTCCCGGTCCGGGTGTCCAGTCCGGCGTTGACGTCGAGTTCCCGCGCGACGTCGCCGGCGTCCTCGTTCGGCCCCCGCCGCAGCAGGGCGATCCGGGAGCCATCCGGCGACAGGCTGGCCACGTCGAAGGAGGCGTACCGGGCCCCGCCGCCTAGGCCGGGGATGAACCGCTGACCGCTGCCGTCGGCCCGGCTCACCGCCACCCGACCCGCACCGTCGGCGTAGGCCAGCACCCGGCCGTCGGCCGACCACAGCGGGTGGCATCCCTTGATCTTCCGGATTGCCTCGTACTTCCCCGAGGTCACGTCGACGACTCCCTGCTCCATCACCAGGTTTGGTTCGGCGCTCATCACGCGGGACACCAGCAGTTGCCGGGAGTCGGGCGACCAGGACCCACCGTTCGTGGCACCGGCTGCACGAGAGTGGCAACGCCGCGGCGTACACCCCGACCCCGGACCCGTCCACCACTACGGAGGCGCCGGCGACCAGCTCGGCGTCCGGTGAGCCCACCGCGACGATCGGCCGGCTGTACTACGGCCCGAAGCCAGGCAGCACCACTGCTGAGACCGCTCACCTCTGGTGCCTCGTACCCGGGGAGCCGACGCACTATGTCGACGCCAAGGTTTCGGTTATCCGGGAGCAGTCGATCTTTCGGGACTTCACCGAGCGGGTGACGGTCCTGAATCACGATATCCGGCCGGCGCACTTCACCGTGCGGGTGGAAATTGGCAGCGACTTCGCCGACTTGTTCGAGATTAAGGACGTACGGGCCAAGAGCGGGGTGACCTCGGTGCGCCCGGAGGACAGCCGCCTGTGCTTCCACTATGAGCGGGCCGGCTTCCGGGCGCGCCGCGATCATCTCCAGCACGGCCGAGGCCCGGATCGACGACGCGGGAATGACCTTCGAGATCTACGTGGCACCCCGGTCGTCCTGGCATACCGAGCTGCGCGTGCAGCCGATCATCCAGGAAGCCCGCGGTGACGGGGCCCGGACCATCTGGAACGTCTACCGGGAAAGGACCAGAGCAAGCCTGCGGCAGGATCTGGAGCGCTGGCTCGCGGAGACCCCCGGTTGATCTGCGACAACGAGCCGCTCCAGACGACGTACGAGCGGAGCATCGTCGATCTGGCCGCCATGCGGTACGCCTCGCTGACCAATCCTGCAGCTCCCTTGCCGACGGCCGGTCTGCCCTGGTTCATGACCATCTTCGGGCGGGACAGCATCTTCATCTGCCTGCAGGCCATGCCGTTCGCACCGCAGTTGGCTCCGCCCGTACTGCGCCTGCTGGCGCTCCTGCAGGGGGTGACGCTGGACGATTTCGAGGAGGAGGAGCCGGGGAAGATCCTGCACGAGTTCCGCTACGGGGAGTCAGCCGCGTTCGAGGAGCAGCCGCACACGCCCTACTACGGGTCGGCGGACGCCACCCCGCTGTTCGTGATCCTGCTCGACGAGTACGAGCGGTGGACCGGGGACGTCGAGCTGATCCATTGGCTTGAGCCCAACGCCCGGGCGGCGTTGGACTGGATCGACGAGTACGGCGACCTGCTCGGCAACGGCTACCTGTCCTACTGGCGGCGCAACAAGATCAACGGCCTGGAGAACCAGTGCTGGAAGGACTCCCCGGACTCGATCTCCTACCACGACGGCCGCCTGCCCCTTCCTCCCCGTGCCACCTGCGAGTTGCAGGGCTACGCCTACGACGCGAAGATCCGCGGTGCCCGCCTCGCCCGCCAGTTCTGGAACGACGCGGCCTACGTCGAGCGGCTCGAACGGGAAGCCGCCGAACTCAAGGAGCGGTTCAACCGCGACTTCTGGATCCCGGACAAGGAGTACTACGCGCTGGCCCTCGACCCCGACGGCAAGCCCGTTGACGCGCTCGCCTCCAACATGGGCCACCTGCTGTGGAGCGGCATCGTCGAACCCGCCCGCGCGAAGAAGGTCGCCCAACACCTGCTCGGCCCCAGCATGTTCTCTGGTTGGGGCATTCGCACTCTCGCCGACACCGAAGCCCGCTACAACCCCGTCGGCTATCACGTCGGCACCGTCTGGCCGTTCGACAACTCCATCATCGCCTGGGGGCTGTGGCGCTACGGCTTCCGCGAAGAAGCAGCCCGCATCGCCGAGGGCATCATCCAGGCGTCAGCAGAATTCGAGGGCCGCCTTCCCGAAGCCTTCGCCGGCTACGACCGTGCCCTGACCAACTACCCGGTCGAATACCCCACCGCGTGCAGCCCGCAGGGCTGGTCCGCCGGAGCCCCCCTGCTGTTCCTGCGCACCATGCTCGGCCTCGAACCCCACGAGAACCACCTCGCGACCGACCCGTTCCTGCCACCCTCCATCCAGCGCATCGAACTGCTCGACATCCCCGGACGCTGGGGACGGGCCAACGCATTCGGCCTCCGCACCGGCAGGCGCAAACGACGACACCACCAGTTCCCCGAGTAACCGCCGCGACCCGCGCCGCCTGCCGAATTGGATCGCCGCGCTGGCGGCACCGGTCGTACGCTGCGGCAATGCTGCTACGCATGTCGACTCTGCTGCTCCGGACCCTGCGCGAGGACCCGGCCGACGCGGAGGTGCCGAGCCACCGGCTCCTGCTCCGCGCCGGCTACGTCCGCCGCGCCGCCCCGGGCGGCTACACCTGGCTGCCGCTGGGCAAGCTGGTGCTGGACCGGGTCACCGAGATCGTCCGCGCCGGGATGGTGGCGATCGGCGACCAGGAGGTGCACTTCCCGGCGCTGCTCCCGGCCGAGCCGTACCGGACCAGCGGGCGGTGGGCGGAGTACGGCGACGACATCTTCACCCTCGCCGACCGGAAGGGCGCCGAGCACCTGCTCGCCCCGACCCACGAGGAGATGGCCGCGCTGCTGGTGAAGGACCTGTTCACCTCGTACCGGGACTTCCCGGTGACGCTCTTCCAGATTCAGACGAAGTTCCGGGACGAGGCCCGGCCCCGGGCCGGCCTGCTGCGCGGACGCGAGTTCCTGATGAAGGACGCGTACTCCTTCGACCTGGACGAGGCGGGCCTTCAGCAGGCGTACGACCGGCACCGGGCGGCCTACTCGAAGATCTTCGACAAGCTCGGGCTGGACTGCACCGTGGTGCACGCGATGTCCGGGGCGATGGGCGGGTCGGCGTCGGAGGAGTTCCTGGCCGCCACGCCGGTCGGCGAGGACACCTTCGTCGGCTGCACCGCCTGCGACTACGCGGCCAACACCGAGGCGGTGGTGACCCGGGCGCCGGTCGCCGGTGACCCCGACGCGCACCCGGCGACCGAGGTGCACGACACCCCGGAGACGCCGACCATCGCCTCCCTGGTCGACCTGGCGAACGAGCGCGCGCTCGCCGGACGTACCGACTGGACCGCCGCCGACACCCTGAAGAACGTGGCGCTGGCCGTCCGCCGGCCGGGGGTCGAGCAGGCGGAGCTGCTGGTCGTCGGCCTGCCCGGCGACCGCGAGGTGGACCTGAAGCGGGTCGGGGCGGCGCTGCACCCGGCCACCGTGGCGGTCTTCGACGACTGGGCGGGCCACCCCGAGCTGGTCCGCGGCTACATCGGGCCGCAGATCCTCGCCAAGCACGGCGTCCGCTACCTGGTCGATCCCCGGGTGGTCGCCGGCACCAGTTGGCTGACCGGCGCCAACGAGCCGGGCCGGCACGCCACCGACGTGGTCTGCGGCCGGGACTTCACCCCGGACGGGACCATCGAGGCCGCCGAGGTACGCCCCGGCGACCCCTGCCCGGCCTGCGGTGACGGCGAGCTGACCATGCGCAGGGGGATCGAGGTGGGGCACATCTTCCAGCTCGGCCGCCGGTTCACCGACGCCTTCGCGGTGGACGTGCTCGGGCCGGCGGGCAAGCCGGTCCGGCCCACCATGGGCTGCTACGGCATCGGCGTCTCCCGGCTGGTCGCGTCGATCGCCGAGCAGCACCACGACGACCGGGGGCTGGTCTGGCCGGCGGCGGTCGCGCCGTGCGACGTACACCTGATCGCCGCCGGCAAGGGTCCGCAGCTCGACGCGGCGCTCGACCTCGGCGGACGCCTCTCCGACGCCGGCCTGCGGGTGCTGGTCGACGACCGGACCAACGTCTCCGCCGGCGTGAAGTTCACCGACGCCGAGCTGATCGGCGTCCCGCGTGCCGTCGTGGTCGGTCGCCGTCTCGCCGAGGGGTATGTCGAGCTGCGCGACCGGTCCACTGGCGAGCGGACCGAACTGCCGGTGGCGGGCCTGGTCGAGCGGCTGCGCGACGAGGCGGACGCGACGCGCCGCGATCGGGTGTAGCGGACGCGCCAGGGGGTACCGCCTCGGGATCGACCGGAGGTGTTCGGAGGCTCTCATGTACCGGGTCAGCGATGTGATGACGAAACAGGTGGTCTATCTCCCGGCGGAGACCCCGCTGGAGGAGGCGGCCAGGGTGATGAAGGAGGCGGACATCGGTGACGTGGTGGTCACCGACGGCGCCACCCTCGCCGGCATGCTGACCGACCGCGACATCGTGGTGCGGGCCGTCGCCGAGCGGGCCGACCCGACGAGCACCACGATCGGTTCGATCGTCACCCGCGAGGTGGTGATGATCGAGCAGCACTGCACCGCGAACGAGGCGGCCGCGCTGATGCGCGAGCGCAACATCCGACGGGTGCTGGTCTGCGACAACGACCGCAAGCTGGTCGGCGTCGTCTCCCTGGGCGACCTGGCCATGCAGCTCGACCCGGACTCCGCGCTGAGCGACATCAGCGAGGCCGCCCCGAACATGTGATCCGCCCGACCCGGTGCCCGCTCCGCTGACCCCGAGAGGCACCGGGTTTCCGGCGGTAGCCTGGCGCTCATGCCCGAGATGCCGAGCAAGCTGGCCGAGATCGTCGACGAGTTCGCCGCCGCGCCCCGAGACGTGGTGCTGGAGATGCTGCTGGAGTTCGCCGACGTGATCCCGCCCCTGCCCGCCGGGGTGGACCGGGCCGAGCTGGAGCAGGTCCCGGAGTGCCAGACGGCGTTCTTCCTGCGCGCCGAGGTCAACCCGGACAAGACGGTGAGCACGATCTTCGACTGCCCGCCCGAGGCGCCCACCACCCGCGCGTTCGCCGGCATCCTCGCCGAAGGGCTGGCCGGGGCGAGCGCCGAGGAGGCGCTGGCCGTGCCGGACGACCTCTACCAGCGGATGGGGCTGGCCCAGGCGATCAGCCCGCTGCGGGTACGCGGTGGCACGGCGATCCTGGCCCGACTGAAGCGCCAGGTCCGGGAACAGATTTCCTGATCAACGGGTTGTCGCTGATCATGGAGATCGAGATCTACGCCGACGTGGTGTGCCCCTGGTGCTGGATCGGCAAGCGCCGGTTGGAGCAGGCGCTGGAGTCGTACGACGGTGAGGTGACCGTCCGGTACCGGCCGTTCCAGCTCGACCCGACGCCGGTGACCGAGCCGAAGCCGCTGGTCGAGGCGTTGAGCGCGAAGTTCGGTGGCCGGGAGCGGGCCGAGGGGATGGCCACCCACGTCACCCAGGTCGCCGCGACCGTGGGGATCGACATGCACTTCGACCGCGCGGTGGCTGCCAACACCTTCGAGGCGCACCGGCTGGTCCGGTTCGCCACCGAGCGCGGCCGCGCCGCGGAGCTGGTGGAGCGGCTCTACCGGGCGCATTTCCAGGACGGGATCGACGTCGGGTCGACCGACGCGCTGGTGAAGCTCGCCACCGAGGTGGGCCTGGACGAGACCGAGGCCCGCCAGTACCTGGAGTCGAACCTCGGCCGGCGTGAGGTGGCCGCCGATTTGTCGGCCGCGCACCAGCTCGGCGTCTCCAGCGTGCCGACCTTCGTGCTCGCCGGGAAGTACGCCGTCACCGGCGCCCAGGAGCCGGAGACCCTGCTCGCCGCCCTGCGCGAGGTCGAGCAGCGCGAATCCGCCGAGTGATCTCCGCCGATCTTGTTCCACGTGAAACAAGATCGATGAAGCTTGCCAGCTAGGCGGGCCTGGCCAGGTCCGCCACCACCGTTGCCCCGGGCAGCGCGCCGAGCGCGGGCCCGGGCAACGCGATCTTGCTGTGCCGTACGCCGGACCCGATGATCACGTGCGGCATGGCGATCACCCGCGAGTCCACCAGGATCGGCCACTCCTCCGGCAGGCCGATCGGGGTGATCCCGCCGTACTCCATCCCGGTCAGCTCGACGGCGTCGGCCATCGGCGCGAAGCTCGCCTTGCGCACGTCCAGCATCCGGCGGACCACGCCGTTCACATCGGCCCGGGTGGTGGCGAGCACCACGCAGGCCACGTACCGGATCTCGCCACCCCGCTTGCCGGCGACCACCACACAGTTCGCCGACTCCTCCAGCCCCACCTCGTACGCCGCGCAGAACGCCGCGGTGTCCGCCAGCTCGGCGTCTATCGGGGCGACCAGCACGTCGTCGACGTCCACCGGCGCCACCACCGGCCACTGCTCGACCGCGGCGGCGACCGGCGGGGCCAGCAGGTCCAGTCGGGTACGGGCAGGCTCCGTCTTCAGCGTCCCCATCACGGGAGCGATCCTCGCACCCGCCGTCCGCTTCCGCTCGGCAGCGTGCCGCCGTGCCCGCCAGACGGGACCCGCATCCCCGGCCCGATCCCCGGCGGGTTCAGTTGTTGTTGGACAGGAAGGCGTTCTCGCGGTTGAACTCCAGGTCGTGGGCGGCGGCGAGCTGCGCCCGGCGCAGCACCTCGGGGCGGTTCGCCTCGGCGTCCTCGATACCGTGCCGGACGCCCAGCCGGATCACGCCGTAGAGGAAGACGAAGCCGGCAACGTAGAGGATCACCGTGGTGACGAGAACCAGCATGCAGCCACGGTAGGGCGGCCGGAACCGCAAGAAGGTTTCATCTCCGGCCGGTTCCCCCGTACGTGTCAGCGAGGTGATCCGCCCAGTTCCGGGTGCCGGTCGGGGTAGCGCTGGTGGTGAGGCCGCCGGCGCGCAACTCCCGGCCGAGCCGCCCCGGAATCCGTACCGGCAGCGGTGGACGGTGCGAGCGGCGGGCCGTACGCCAGGCGCGCACCGCCTCGTCGAAGCGGAGCACCTGCGGACCGCCGAGCTCCTCGATCCGGTACGACGGGCCGGCGGCCAGCATCGCGACCAGCCGCGCCGCCACCTCATCCGGGTCGACCGGCTGGGCGAGCACGGCCCGGTCCCCGATCGTCAAGCCGAGCCGGCTGGCACCCCGCAGCAACTCCTCCAGGAACTCCGGGAACTGGGTCGCCCGCAGCACGCTCCAGGGCACCTGCCCGGCCGTCACGACCTGCTCGGCCGCGAGCTTGTGCCGGTAGTAGCCGAGCGGCACCCGGTCGACCCCGACGATCGAGATGTAGACCAGGTGCCGCACGCCGGCGTGACCGGCGGCGACGACCAGCCGGCGGGTGCCGAGCACGTCGATCCGGTGGGTTCGCCGGGTCGGTGAGGACGCCAGGTGCAGCACCGCGTCGATCCCGGTCACCGCCGCGACCAGGCCCTCGCCGGTGGCCAGGTCGGCCGCCACCCACTCCACCCCCGCGTCCGCCCGGGGCCGCCGGCTGACCGCCCGCACCGTCCAGCCCTCGTTTCGCAGCCGGGGCAACACCACCCGCCCGAGCCGCCCGCTCGCCCCGGTCACCAGCACCCGCATCGACCACTCCTCTCCGTGCCCTCCGACCGACGGGACGGCGGCGCGAATCGTGACTCAGCCCGCGCAGGCCCGTGCCGCCTCCGCCGATCATCACCGGCGCGACGACCGGGCGCGGCGCAATCGAAGCCCTCGCGAACGGGCAGGCGCCGGCCGGAGCCGGGTCAGCCGGCGGCCGGGCGGACCACCACCCGTCCCGCCAGCAGCAGACCGAGCAGCGCGCAGCCGGCCGCCACGGCCAGGGTGGCCGCGTAGTTCACCGGGCCGGGAGCCGCCCCGGCGGCCAGCACCGCGCCGGTCAGCGCCAACACGGTGGCCACGGCGAGCGAGTCGCCCAGTTGCAGGGCCGAGCTGTTCCGGCCCTGCTCGCCCGGCGCGGACAGCGCCAGGGTGAGCACGGACAGGGACGGGAAGAGCAGCCCCATGCCGAGACCCGCGACGGCCCACGCGAGCACGGCGAGGGCCACCGGAACGCCCGGCAGCACGGCCAGCGTGACGCCCGCCGTACCGGTCGCGACGCAGGCCAGCCCGGCCCGGGGCAGGGTGGCGGCGGACCGCGGCGCGGCGAGCCGGCCCTGGAGCCAGGAGCCCACCGACCAGGAGACCGCCCCGATGGTCAACACCAGGCCGGCCGCCGTCGGCGAGAAGGCCCGCTCCCGGGAGAACATCAACGGGATCACCACCTCCGCCCCGGCGAACGCCGCCGAGCCGAGCCCTCGCAGGCCGATCACCGTCGGGAGCCCCCGGGCGGCGCGCAGGAAGCCGGCGGGCAGCAGGTGCGGCACGCAGACCAGCAGGCCGACCAGCGCCGCCCCGGCCAGGCCGGCCGCGAGGAGGCCGCGCTGCTGCCCCCCGTAGTGCAGCAGTGCGGCGCTCGCCCCCGCCCCGCAGGCCCAGCCGATCCGGGCCGCCGCGCCAGCCGGCGGCGAGACCCGGGTCGCCGCGCCCAGCGAACGCAGCCCTGGCTGGATCAGCAGCGCCGCCGGCACCGCGACCGCCGGCACCGCGAGGAACACCCAGCGCCAACCCAGGTGCTCCACGATCACGCCGGCGACCGCCGGGCCGACCAGTGACGGCACCACCCAGGCCGCCGCGAACGCGGCGAAGATCCGGCGGCGCAGCTCCTCCGGGTACGCCTGGCCGACGATCACGTACAGCGCGACGGAGAGCAGGCCGGAACCGAAGCCCTGCACCACCCGCCCGGCGACGAGCACCCCCATGGTCGGGGCGACGCCGGCCACGGCGAGCCCGGCCACGAACCAGGCCACCCCCTGCCACATCGGGGCGCGCGGTCCCCGGGCGTCGCACCAGATGCCGGAGAGCACCATGGCGACCACGCCGGAGGCGAACGGGCCGGCAAAGGCGAGCGCGTACAGGGCCAGCCCGCCCAGGTTGCGGGCGACCGTGGGCATCGCGGTGCCGACCGCCAGAGCCTCGAAGGCGAGCAACGAGACCAGGGCGACGCTGCCCACGGTCATCGCCCGCAGGGACGGGGCGAAGAGGTGTACAGGTGGGCCCGCCGGCGCGGCGGTGGCGGTCGACATGGGCTCAAGCCTCGGACCTCAACCCGGATTGAGGTCAACGGTGAGCCCCGTCTCGTCAGGCCGACTCGAGCGCCTCGCCCACGCCCTTCACCACGCCGGACAGGTGCTGGTCGGCCAGCAGGTGGCCGGCGGTGATCACCAGGGCCATCGGCCACTCGATCACCTTGAGCGCGGCCAGCACACCCAGCCCCGCGTAGTAGGCGACCTTGTCCGGCGGGGGCACCATCACCTCGCCGAGCATCGGGATCTCCACCCGCCGGCTGTACGTGCGGATCGACTCACGCCCCCCGCTGAGGCTCCGCGTCAGTGTGCTCATCTCCGCCTCCCCGTCTCCGGCCACGACATCGACGTCCGAGCCGCATTCCACCCGCTGCCCGGTCCATGCGCCGGGCAGCGGAGAAACTTCCCTTGGCCAGGGGGCATAACGGACGCCACGCCGGGAAATCGGGCCGCCGGACGGAACGCGGGAGGCGACGATGGCATACGGCTACGACGACTTCAGTTCGGCGCGTGTCACGCCGCGCCGCGTCCTGAAGCCGTCGCGCAGCGACGGGAGCACCGGGAAGCGGGGCCGACGGCTCGGCCGTACGACTCGATGACGTCACTGGGCCGGTACGCCGGCCTCCTGCTGTCGCCGGCCACGCTGCCCGACGCCGTCGCGCGCGTCGCCCGTACCGTCGCCACCGCCGTGCCCGACGCGGCGTCGGCGGCCGCCGACGGCGCCCCCCGCTCGCTCGGCGAGGCGGCCGGTAGCGCGGGCGCGGCAGCCGCCCGGCTGGCCCGGCTCGCGGGGCTGACCCGGCGGCGGGTGTGGACCCGGGACGGCCGGCACCACATCGAGGTGCACGGCGTCTGCCAGAACGGCGGGGACCGGCTGGCCCGGCAGGTCGAGGCGGCACTGGAACGGCTGCCCGGGGTGGCCTGGGCGCGGGTGAACGCCCCTTCCGGCCGGGTGATCGTCGCCGTCCGGGAGCCGAAGCCGAAGCTGCGCGACCTGATCGCCACCGTCGCCCACACGGAGCGGGTCTGCCCGCACGAACCCGACCCGGAGATCGCACCGCCGCACCCGCCCGAGGAGGGCCCCCGTACCCCCCGCACGCTGGGCGCGCTGGTCTCGGACGCGCTCGGCCTGACCATCTCCGCGGCCAGCCGGATCCTGCCGTTCACCCCGGTGCCCGCCGAGGTCGCCGGCTTCCTCACGGCGGTCGACCTGCACCCGAAGCTGCACGCGCTGGCCGACCGGGGGCTGCGCGCCGACCCCCGCGCCGACGTGCTCTTCCCGCTCGCCGAGGCGGTCGTGCAGGGCCTCACCGGCGGCTGGACCAGCATCCTGCTGGACGGCGCGCAGCGGGTGGTGCAGTGGGGCGAGGCGCGGGCCCAGCTCACCACCTGGTCCAAGGCCGAACCGAGGCTGACCGGCACCCCCGAGCGGGCCGTCGCCCGGGTGCCCGACGGCGAACGGCCCTGCCCCGTCCCGGACGGCCCGGCCGAGCGGTACGTCACCGGGATGCTCGCCGCCGGGGCCGCGGCCGGCGCGGCGGCGCTCCCGGTGGTCGGCCACAAACGGGCCGGGGCCCTGGCCCTCTCCGCCCTGCCCAAGGCACCCGGGAACGGCCGGGAAGGGTACGGCGCCCAGCTCGGCCGGATACTGGCCCGGCGTGGCGTCATCGTCATGGACCGCAGTGTCCTGCGCGAGCTGGACCGGATCGACACGGTGCTGCTGGACACCCGGGTACTCGGCTCCGACCGGGGCGTGCTGGCCGACCTGGCGCCGCTGCCCGGCGCGGACGCCGGGGAGGTCGCCACGCGGTCCTTCGCCCTCTTCGACCCGGCCGAGCCCGACGGGGTACGGCAGGCCGACGGCTGGCGGCTCGCGCCGCTGGACCGGGTCGACGCCGAGGATCCCGGCGACACCGAGGACAGCCGGCGGCTCAGGGAGGACGGCGGCCACCTGCTCGGCCTGACCGACGGCGGCCGGCTCGCCGCCGTACTGAGGGTCGAACCGGAGCCCGCGCCCGGCGTGGATGCCCTGCCGACCGCCACCCGTCATGCCGGACTGCGGCTCGTGGTGGCCGGCGACGACGACGGCCGGTACGGCTTCGCCGACGCCCTGCTGCCCGGCGGTCCCCACCTCGCCGACTCGGTACGCACCCTGCAACGCGAGGGCGCGGTGGTCCTGGTGGTCTCCGGCGACCGGGCCGCACTCGGCGCCGCCGACTGCGGGGTCGGCGTCTCCGCCCCGGAGGACCTGCCGCCCTGGGGCGCGCACCTGATCGTCGGCGAGGACCTGCGCATCCCGGCGCTGCTGATCGACGCGACCGGGGTAGCCCGCCGAATGACCGGACAGAACATCCGGCTCGCGATGGCCGGCAGCGGCCTGGGCGCGCTCGGCGCGTTCACCGCCGGCCCGGAGCAGCTTCCCGGCCGAGCCTTCGCCGCGGTGAACGGCGCCGGCGCGATCGCCTTCGCCCACGGCGTGTGGCGGGCCCACCGGCTGCCGGACCGGACCCGCACCCCGGTGCCCGCCCTGACCGCCTGGCACCTGATGCCGGTGCGGACCGTGCTGGACCAGCTCGGCACCGACCACGACGGGTTGACCAGCGAGGAGGCGGTCCGGCGGCGACGGGAGACGACCGGGGACCACGGCGGCCCGACCGGGCTGCTCCGGGCGTTCGTGGAGGAGCTGTCGAACCCGCTCACCCCGGTGCTCGCCGCCGGCGCGGTGCTCTCCGCCGCCTTCGGCTCGCTGGTCGACGCCGCCCTGGTCGGCGGGGTGGTGGGTGGGTCCGCGCTGGTCGGGGCGGTGCACCAGCGCAACACCGAGCGGTCCCTGGCCGAGCTGCTGTCCCGCTCGGCGGTGACCGCACGGGTGCTCCGCGACGGCGTGGAGCGGGTGCTGCCCGCCGAGGATCTGGTGGCGGGGGACGTGGTCGCGGTCGGCCCCGGCGACGCGATCCCGGCCGACTGCCGGTTGCTCACCTCCGACGGCCTGGAGACCGACGAGTCGTCCCTGACCGGCGAGTCGCTGCCGGTGGCCAAGGCCCCCGATCCGGTCGTTGCGGCGGCCGTCGCCGAGCGGCACTCGATGCTGTACGAGGGCACCACCGTCGCGGCCGGCCACGGGACCGCGGTGGTGGTGGCGACCGGAGAGGAGACCGAGGCGGGGCGGAGCCTCGCCATGGCGCGGCAGGCCCCGCCGGCCAGCGGGGTCGAGGCACGGCTCGGGAAGCTGACCAGTGCGGCGGTGCCGCTGGCGGCCGGCTCGGCGATCGCGGTGGCCGGGGCGGGACTGCTCCGGGGCGTACCCCTGGCGGAGACGGCGGCGACCGCCGCGAACCTGGCCGTGGCCTCGGTGCCGGAAGGGCTGCCGTTCCTGGTCAGCGCCGCGCAACTGGCGGCGGCGCGGCGGCTGGCCGAGCACGGCGCGTTGGTCCGCAACCCCCGGACAATCGAGGCGTTGGGCCGGGTCGACGTGCTCTGCTTCGACAAGACCGGCACCCTCACCGAGGGGAAGCTGCTGCTGGCCGGGGTCGGCTCCGCCGACGACCGGTACGCCCCGCCGGATCGGCTGGACGGGTCGCTGCGGCCGATCCTGGCCACCGGGCTGCGGGCCACCCCGGCGGCGGCCGACCCGGACGAGCTGCCCCAGCACACCGACCGCGCGGTACGCCGGGGTGCCGGCACGGCCGGGGTGGTCGAGCAGACCGGCGCGGCCGACTGGGCGGCGGTGGGCGGGCTGCCGTTCGAGCCGTCCCGGGGCTACCACGCCACGGTCGGCCGGTACGCCGACGGGCTGCTGCTCAGCGTCAAGGGGGCGCCCGAATCCGTGCTGCCGCGCTGCACGGCCCGGCGCGTCGCCGGGGGCGACCAGCCGCTGGACGACGCCGGACGGAGCGCACTGCACGCCACGCTCGCCGACCGGGCCGGGGCCGGGCACCGCATCCTCGCCGTGGCCGAGTGCCACGTCGGCGCGGAGTCGGTGACCGACGAGCAGGTCGAAGGGCTGGTCTTCGTCGGCTTCCTGGCGCTCGCCGACGGGGTGCGGGAGAGCGCCGCACCGGCCGTACGCCGGATCCGGCAGGCCGGCGTGCACACCATCATGATCACGGGCGATCATCCGGCCACCGCCGAGGCGATCGCCGCGAAGATCAGTCCCGACCACGGCGAGCAGCGGGTGGTCACCGCGACCGACCTGGTCCGGCTCGACGACGAGGCCCTCGCCGCGCGGTTGATGGCCACCGACGTGGTGGCCCGGTGCACTCCGACCCACAAGGTCCGGATCATCCAGGCGCTCCAGCGTCAGGGCCGGACGGTGGCGATGACCGGCGACGGCGCCAACGACGCCCCGGCGATCCGGCTGGCCGACGTGGGCATCGCCCTCGGCCAGCGGGGCACCCCGGCGGCGCGGGCCGCCGCGGACCTGGTGGTCACCGACGACCGACTGGAGACGATCATCGCCACCCTCGTGGAGGGGCGGGCGATGTGGTCCTCGGTCCGCCACGCGCTGAGCATCCTGGTCGGCGGCAACCTCGGCGAGATCGCGTTCAGCGTGCTGACCGCCGCCACGACGGGCCGGTCGGCCCTCAACGGCCGGCAGCTGCTCCTGGTCAACCTGCTCACCGACCTGGTGCCGGCGCTGGCCATCGCGGTCCGCCCGCCCGCCTCCGACCGGGCCGACCACCTGCTGCGGGAGGGGCCCGACACCTCGCTGGGCGAGACGATGACGCGGGAGATCGCGCTCCGGGCGGGGGCCACCACGTTGGGCGCGACGGCCGGGTGGACGCTCGCCCGGTACACGGGACGGCAGCGTCGGGCCGGCACGGTCGCCCTCGCCTCGCTGATCGGCACCCAGCTCGGCCAGACCGTCCTGGCCGGCGGGACCAGCCCGACGGTGTTGGCCTCCACCGCCGCCTCGATCGGCGTGCTGGTGGCGGTGGTGCAGACCCCGGGGGTGAGCCAGTTCTTCGGCTGCACCCCGCTCGGCCCGGTGGGCTGGACGATCGCCGCCGGCTCCGCGTTCGGCGCCACGTTCGCCAACGGCGCGCTCACCCGGCTGGTGGACCGCCTCCCGCAGCACGGCCTCCGCCCGCCCGGCGATCGGGGCGGGCTGGCCTGAGGCGGGACCGGAGCGCGTCGGGCCGACGCGGGCGGCATTGCGGCAGGTCGCGGTGTCCCGGTGCCGCGAAGGGCCGCTCCGCCGTGATCCCGGGTCGACCCGACGCCCGGCGTCGGGCCGGCCAGGTCAGGCGCGCTCGGAGATGGCCTCGATGAGGTCGCCCACCGGGCGGTCCGGCAGCGACCGGGCCACGTCGGCGACGGCCACGATGCCGACGAGTTCGGTCCCGTCGACCACCGGCAGCCGGCGTACCTGGTGCCGGCCCATGGTCCGCAGGACCTCGGCCGCGTCGTCGTCGGCGCCGATGGTCACCGTCCCGCCCTGAGCCAGCTCACCCGCGGTCACGCTGCCCGGGTCGCGTCCCTGGGCGAGCACCTTCACCACGATGTCCCGGTCGGTCAGCATGCCCCGGAGACGGTTGTCGTCCCCGCAGATCGGCAGCGAGCCCACCCCGAGCTCGGCCATCCGCCGGGCGGCGGTACGGAGGTCGTCCTGTTCGCGGATGCAGCTCACGTCGCTGGTCATGATGTCGCGTACGGTCGGCATTGCCATGACACCTCACCTTCGGGGGGTTGCCACCCTTTCCCTTACCCCCGATCCTGGCCCGCGATGCCGGCACATGGATGGCGACGGGGCGGGAACCCCGGTGGTGGAGGTGATCTGAGATGTCCTTCGTCCAGGTTGTGGAGTATCAGACCGACCGACCCGACGAGGTGCGCCAGCTCGGCGAGGAGTGGAGTCGCGTCAACCCGACTCCCGGTCCGGAGCGGCTCACCCTCGCCGAGGACCGGGACCGGCCGGGCCACTTCGTGATAGTCGCCGAGTTCGACAGTTACGAGCAGGCGATGGAGCACAGCAAGCAGGCCGAGACCGGCGAGTACGCCGACCGGATGCGACAGTTGGCCACAAAGGAGCCCCGCTACGTCAACCTTGAGGTCGCCCACCAGGAGACCTGACCAGCGGGCACCCCGCCACCGGGCGCGACATGGCCGACACCGGACGACCGGTGGCCTTCCCGAGGGCGGATTGACTAGCTTAGGGAGCATGGTCCACGACGAGCAGATCCTGACGATGCGTCCGAAGACCCCGATTCCGGCCCCCGCGCCACCGGTCGCCGCTTGCGGAGGCGAGCCCGGCCGGAAGGGGTGACGGCGTGCCGAGACGTCTGCTGGATGGCCGGTACCAGTCCGAGGAACTACTGGGCAGCGGCGGGATGGGCGAGGTCTGGCAGGGTCGTGACCTGCGGCTGGACCGCCCCGTGGCGATCAAGCTGCTGACCGTCGGTCCCGACGAGCCCACGGCCGTGGAACGCTTCGACCGGGAGGCCCGTGCGGCGGCCCGGCTGACCCACCCGCACATCGTCGGCGTCTACGACTTCGGCACCGAGGACGACGACTCCTTCCTGGTCATGGAACTGGTGACGGGTCCGACGGTGGCCGCGCTGATCGCCGACGGCCCACTGCCGCTGGCGCAGGCGGTGTCGATCGCGGTACAGACCTGCGACGGGATCGCCGCCGCGCACGATGCCGGGGTGGTGCACCGGGACGTCAAACCGTCGAACCTGATCGTCACCCCCACCGGCACCGTGAAGATCTGCGACTTCGGCATCGCCCGCCTGCCCTCGGCAGCCGGGCAGGACACCCTGACCGGGCCGGTGACCAAGCTCGGCACCAGCTCGTACATGTCACCCGAGCAGGCGCTCGGCGGGCCGGTGGACCCCCGCACCGACCTGTACGGCCTGGGCTGCACCCTCTACGCGATGCTCGCCGGCCGACCGCCGTTCAACGGCGACCCGCTCAGCGTCCTGCACCAGCACGTCAACGAGCCGCCCGCACCGCTGCGGGACCGCCGACCCGACGTACCCGCCGAACTGGACGCGCTGGTTGCGGAGCTGCTGGCCAAGGATCCGGCCGACCGGCCGGCCGATGCCGCCGCGGTCCGCGACCGCCTCGCGGCCATGTCACCCTCGGCGGTCCACCGGACCGTGCCCGTCGTACCGGTGCCGTCGCCGCCCGCACCGCCGGCCGGTTCCGTGCCGGTGGGGCCGGGCCGGGCGGCGGCGACGGTCACCGCCGGCCGGCCGGTAGGCCGCAGCAGTGTGCTGCTGGTGGCGCCGTCCCTGCTCGGAGGTGCGGTGCTCGCCCTGGCCGGGATCGCCCTGCTCGGTCCCGACCGCGAATCCTCGGTGGCGCTGCCGACCGCGCCCGCCCCGGCCACCTCCGGGCCGTCGTCGAGCGCACCGGCGATGTCGCCGACCGCCACGCCCAGCCCGCCGGCGTACCGGACGCGCAAACCCGCCAACCGGGCCGACCGGTCGCCGCTGCCCCGGGCCACCTCCCGCACGCCGACCGCCGACCCGATCGTCGCGATCCGGCTGTCGATCCGGCGGCAGGTGGACACCGGCCAGTTGAACCCGGACGCGGCCACGGACCTGCACAACCGGGTGGACGCGATCGCCCGGGAGATCGGCGAGGACGACACCAACCAGGCCGAGGACCAGGTCAGGAAGCTACGCGGCCGGTTGGACGACCTGCTGCGCGGCGGCAAGCTCACCGCCGACGGGTACGACGTCCTGACCGCCGACGTCGACCGGATCGCCGCCGAGCTGCCCTGACGAGGTCGGCCGGCTGCCGGCCGGTCGGCGGGCCGCAGACGGTCAGTGCCAGGTGGCGGCGGCCCGCCGCAACCGGTCGTTGATCGCCCTGCCCACCCCGATCTCCGGCACCGGCTCGGCCACGATCTCGGTCACCCCGGCCGCGTCGAGCTGGTGCAGCGCGTCGAACAGTCGCGCGGCCGCCACCGTGAGGTCTCCGTCGGGCGACAGCACCTCCACCGCCGCCCATCCGCCGTCCGCCGGACGCTCCCGGAAGGCCAGGAAGCCCCGCCGGCCACCGTCGCCGGGCACCGGCCCGGCCGCCCCCAACCGCAACGGGGTACGCGGGGCGTAGTGCGCGGCCAGCGTCCCGGGCGCCACCGGCTGGCCGGAGCTGCCCGGCCGTACGTCGACCGGCCCGACCGCCTCGACCAGCGCCTCCACCGGCAGCGCGCCCAGCCGGAGCACCACCGGCCGCTCGCCCCGGGCGTCCACGATCGTCGACTCGATGCCGCACCGGGTCGGCCCGCCGTCGAGCACCACGTCCACGGCGTCGCCCAGCCCGGCCACCACGTGCTCGGCCCGGGTCGGGCTGAGCTGCCCGAACCGGTTGGCGCTGGGCGCGGCGACCGGCAGCCCGGCGGCGGCGATCAGGGCCCGGGCGGACGGCTCGTCCGGCACCCGGACCGCCATGGTGTCCAGTCCGGACGTGACGATCGGCGGGATCACCGCGGGCCGGTCCACGATCAGGGTGAGCGGGCCGGGCCAGAACCGCTCGACGAGCGCGGCGGTCGCCGGCGGCACCTCGCCGATCAGGCCGGGCAGGTCGGCGGCGTCGGCCAGATGGCTGATCAGCGGGTCGAAGCTGGGCCGGGCCTTCGCCGCGAAAATCCGGGCCGCCGCCTGCGCGTCGAGCGCGTTCGCGCCCAGCCCGTAGACCGTCTCGGTGGGGAAGGCGACCAGCCCTCCGGCACGCAGGACGGAGGCGGCTTCGGCGATGCCGCTGTCGGCCGGCAGGACGCGCGGGGATCCGGTGCTCACGCCCCGACGCTAGCCTGCCACCCACCACCTAATACGCCGGGCCACCGGTAACACCGCCGCCGTCCGGTGCCGGGCCGCCCGACGGTCGGCGTAGGTCGCCGGCGATCCACCGCGCCCCGTCCCCAGGGCGGGAGTAGACACGAGGGTGTCCGCGCCGGCGGACGCGACCGAGGGGGCACGATGACGGACGACCGCCCGCACAAGCGGGTCGACAGCGTCGACGACCTGGTCACCTGGCTCCAGTGGCTCGCCGACGACGTGGCCCGCGCGCCCGACGCGGTGGTCAACCTGGAACTCGACCAGTTCCTGAACGCCTGCGCCACCCAGCTACGGGACCGGACGCGGCTGGCCCGCCGGGCCGGCCGGCCGGGCCCCGAACGGCCGTCCTGGCAGCTCGTGGCCGACGTGCTGCACGACGCCGCCTACCACTTCTGAAGCCGGCGGGGACAGCGCGGAACTCTCCCGTCACCGTACGATCACGGCCGTGCTGCCGATACACGTGACGGTGTGGGACGGCCAGGCCGGGCGCGGTGACCAGGTCATCCTGGTTCACGGCACCATGACCTGGGGGCTCGCGTCGTTCGCGCATCAGCAACCGCTGGCGAGGCACCGCCGGATCCTCCTCGTGGATCGCAGGGGCTTCGGGGCCAGCCCCGACACTGACCGGAGTGACTACGACGTCGACGCCGACGACATCGTCGGGCTGATGGACCGGCCCAGCCACCTGGTCGGTCACTCGTACGGCGGCGTGGTCGCGATGCTGGCCGCGGCGGGCCGCCCGGACCGGGTCAGCTCCCTGGCGCTCATCGAGCCGTCGGCGCTGGCGGTGGCGGCCGGGCAACCCGTCGTCGCCGCGGCGCTCGAAGCCAACCGGCGGCACGTGGCCGCGTCCCGCTCCATGTCGGCCGAAGAGTACCTACGAGCGGCCTACCGCGGGAGCGCCGAGCCGGTGCCCGAGCCGTTCGAGTTCGCCCTGCGGGCCGCGGAGACCGCGCTGCGGGAGCGGCCCTGCTGGGAGGCGACGGTGCCGGTCGACGGCATCCGCCGCACCGGCTACCCGAAGCTGGTGCTCGCCGGCACGTGGGAGACGGCGCCGGCGGAGTACCGCGCGGCGGCCGGGGACGCCCTGGTGGCGACCGCGAGGACGGTGGCGGAGCGCATCGGTGCCCACTTCCACCAGGTCGCGGGAGCGGATCACTCGCCGCACCGGCAACACCCCGACGAGGTGAACCGGCTGCTGCTCGACCTGTGGGAACAGGCGGACGGATCCTGCGCCTGACCACCGCCCGTCGATCTCGGGGACCATGCCGGGCCGGAACGCGTCATAGGCTGAGCGGCCGGTGGTGGGGTGCAGGCGCAAGGTGCGAACCGCAGAGGGCCAGGACGTCTACGACTTCTACCAGCGCGAGATACCCGAGGGCGCGTGGGGAGACCCGGTGAGCGGCACCGTCTCGACATTCGACAAGCCGTACACGCTCTGGCTCTCTGACGCCGACTGCGAGCCGGTCGAGGCGGTCACCGTGCCAACTCGAAGCCGTCGCACGTTCCAGGCGTACGTGGGCCAGACCTGGTACTGGACTGAGGCATCCGTGACGCAGCCTGCCGACGACTGCGAGTGCGGGGTCGTCAGCCCCTGAATTCGACGGCACGGTGCTCGGGCTTCGTGACCTGGCCCGGGAGGTTCGCGTGCCCGACCATCACATGTACGTATGGTGGTCGATCTAAGCGGGATCAGACCTGCTCGACCTGTGGGTTTCGAAGGGCGAAGGTCGATCCTTTCCTCAGTCACGACGCCGGGGCTGCATTGAGGAGGAGTTTCCGGGATGGTGTCGTATCAAGGCGTAGCCGTTCGTGGAACCAGTGTGCGGCGGCCGGCTGGGCCGCCGCACACGAGGAGCCGGGGGAAGGCCCTCGTCCGGGGACTGGGAGGAGACGACCATGACGGAGTACCTGATCACCTTCAACGATGAGTGGGTGCCCGACCACACGGCGGAGGAGTTGCGCGAGAAGGGCACGGCCGTCCGGGCCGTGATCGAGGAGATGCAGGCCGACGGTGTCCTGATCTTCACCAACGGCGGGCTCGACCGGTCCACCGCGGTGTGCAGTGTCGAGCCGGTTGACGGCAAGCCCGTCTTCACCGACGGCCCGTACGTCGAGACCAAGGAGCACCTCGGCGGCTTCGTCGTCGTGGACGTGCCCGACGACGCGGCGGCGCGATACTGGGCCGGCCGGCTCGCGACCGTGCTCGACTGGCCGCAGGAGGTGCACCGGTTCCGAGGTCCCGGGCAGGTCCGGCGTAACGGCTCTGGGGAGAAGTGAGCGCGGCACCCAGGTACCTGCCGTCCGCCTACGGACCGGCCGAGCGCACCGACTTCGGCACCGACCCCTCCCAGGAGGCCATGCTGCAGGCGTACGCCGACACCGGCGCCTTCACCGAGAGGCCCCAGAGGGGCGATCACTTCGTCTTCGGCCGACGGCCTGGAGCCCGCGACGGCCGCCACCACCGTCGACGGGCAGGGCGAGAAAACGGTTCTGCACCGTCGGGCCCTACCTGGAGACGAAGGAGTACCTCGGCGGCTTCTGCGGGTGGCGCTCACTCTGCGCCTGCTCGGCGGCCTCACCGTCCCCGAGATCGCCCACGCCTTTCTGGTGGAGGAGACCACGATGGCGCGACGGATCACCCGCGCCAAGGCAAAGATCAAGGCCGCACACATCCCCTACCGGGTGCCCTGGGCCGACGACATCCGTAAGCGGCTCGCCGGTGTGCTCGCGGGTCGTCTACCTCGTCTTCAACGAGGGCTATCTCGCCAGCGAGGGGGACGACCGGTGCGCGTCGACCTCACCGACGAGGCGATCCGCCTCGGCCGCCTGCTCCGAACTCTCCTCCCGGACGACGGCGAGGTAACCGGCCTGCTTGCCCTTATGCTTTTCACTGACGCCCGGCGGCCGGCGCGCGTGTCCCGCACCGGGGAGCTGGTGCCCCTCGGCGAGCAGGACCGCGGCGCATGGGACCGCACCCTCATCGCCGAGGGCAACGCCTTGGTTCGCGAGCGGATCGAGGCGGTGGTGGCCGGCGGTGACCCACCCGGGCGCTACCAGCTGCAGGCCGCGATCAACGCGGTCCACACGGATGCCCCATTCGCCCGGGACACCGACTGGTCCACGATTGTCGCCCTCTACAACCGTATGGTGCTGGTCGACCCCTCGCCGATCGTGCGGCTCAACCGGGCGGTCGCGGTCGCCGAAGTCGACGGCCCCGGGGTCGGCCTCGCCGAGATCGGCCGGCTCGCCGAGGTCCTTGACGGCTACCACGCCTTCCACGCCGCGCGCGCCGACCTGCTGCGGCGACTCGGGCGCCGCGGCGAGTCGCGGGCGGCGTACGACCGGGCCATCGGTCTCGCCGGCAACCCGGCGGAGCGGGCATACCTCACCCGCCGCCGCGACCAGCTCGCGGGCTGACCGACACGTGGAGCCAGCCCGTTCCAGCACCGTCCGCTGGCTAGATCCGTGCACGCGTGACCGAGTTCGTGAGGCACCAGACGCACCGGCAGCGGGCCGGCCCAGGTCAGGTGGCCTGCACGATCTGGATCAGGTTGCCGCAGGTGTCGTCGAAGACCGCTGTGGTGACGGGACCCATCTGCAAAGGCTCCTGGGTGAACCGCACGCCCAAGCCGCGCAGTCGTTCAAATTCTGAGTGGACGTCCTCAACCGCGAAAGACGTGTACGGGATCCCGTCGTTGACCAGCGCCTCCTTCCATGGCTTGGCTGCGGGGTGACCGTCCGGTTCGAGCAGCAACTCGCAGCCATCCGGATCGCCAGGCGAGACGACTGTGAGCCAGCGGTGCTCGCCGAGCGGAACCTCTGTCTTCTTCACGAAGCCCAGCACCTCGGTATAGAACCGCAGTGCCTCGTCCTGGTTATGGACGAGAACGCTGGTGAGGTGGATGCGCATCAGTTCTCCTTCGCTTCGCGGTTGCGCCATCGATCGGTAAGGCGCTCCAGGGGGCCGGTGTCGATGTGGTGAAACTTGTAGCGGCCCTCACGGTGGCTGGTGACCAGGCCCGCCCCGATCAGGACCTCCAGGTGCTGGGAGATCGCCTGCCGGGACGAACCGAGCCGGTATTTCATGGTCAGTCGCGAACAGATCTCGAACAGCGTCTGACCATCACGCTCCGCCAGTTCGTCGAGGATCTTCCGACGGGTCGGGTCGGCCAAGGCTTTGAAGACGTCGCCCTCTCCAGCAGCGTCGCGTTCGTGTTCGGCGTCACCCACCCGCCAATGATAGGCAAGTCACGACTTGCCTATCAAGGTCGATGGCATCGCAATCGGCAACCACACTCTGATCACCTGTCACCCAGCGCCAACGGACCGTACGGCCCTCCCGACGTCGCCGCCACCAAGATCAGACGTCGGCACATCGGCAGATCCGGGATGCTGTCGGCGGTCCCGCTCAGTGGCGGTAGCGGAGGTCTGCTCGTCAGAACGAAATCTCCGTAGCGATGCACGGGTCGTCTGCTATCACCTCCACCGCCAGCTCGACTTTGGCGGTCGATCTGTCGGCGAACACCATTCGGACCTGGTACCCCCCTCTCGTGGCCGTCTGTCACCGATGACCAATCCCATGGGTTGACGATGGTGAATGACCCCACGAGGGCGGGCTGCCAACTCGGTTGGTCCCTACCGGACAGTTGGTCGGCGCTCGTATCGTCTCCGCCGCCGAGCATCGCGTCGGCGCCCGCGCGATCGCGTCCTTGGTACGAGGGTCAGGTAGCGGTCGACCTCTTTACGGCGATAAAGCCGCGGAACGTCAACCGACGCTTCGAGCAGCTCCGTGCGGGCTGGACTGGCTGCACCTGCACGACCTGCGGCACGCGTTCGCCACGTTCCTGCTCGACCAGGGCGAAGAGCTGCGCACGATGATGGAGCTGCTCGGACACTCCGTGATCCGGATGACGGCCGACACCTACGGCCACGTTCTGCCGGCGCGGGCTTGTATGGCGGCCTCGGCCATCGATCGCGTACTGGGCGAGGAGGGGAAGGCGTGACCGCTTGGCCGTACAGATGGCTGTACTCGGGAGCGAGATCAACCAGGGAAAGTGCTGGTGGAGCCCAGGGGACTTGAACCCCAAAAGCGCGATCATGGAACATCGGAGATGTAAGCGGCCTCTGACCTGCTGTTACCTCCGATTGACTTCCGTCGCCTGACACTTGTTTGCGGCCTCAGGTGGTCCCGATGTGGTCCCGATGATCTTGCCGATCAAGGTAGCCCGAGCGTGCGGTCCGACGACGGACGAGATGTTGCCCGGTTGGTGGGCGGTGCTTGGTGGCGGTCTTGGCTGTACCGGTGGCTGTACGCCGACAGGACGTGGCCGCCATGCTGTCGGAATGACGGCGGAGCATCCGATCATCGACCTTGATGACCATGGCCATGGACGCCTCAGGCCGGATGAGGGTCCGCGACGCCGCAGACTGATCAACCGAGCAACGAGCGCCTACACCATCGGGGCGTTCGTCCTTGGCGTAGCGGTCGGCGGTATCGGCATAGCCGAGGTGCAGGGCTCACGCGACGCACGAACGCGGACTGCCACTGTCGCGGTTGTCGTCATAGCCAGCTCGGCAAGTGACGGCGGTGAAATCTCCGGCAGTACCGCCCAGTTCGACGCGCAACTGACGGTGGTCAACGCTGGTCCACAGCCGGTCACGGTTCGCGCGGTCGGAGCACGCCTCCCGGGCACAGTGATCGATGCCGCCGCTCCGTCTCGCCGGCTGCATCCTGGCGAGGTGGGCGTGATACAGGTCCAGGTTGTCGTGCACTGCTCCGTAAAGCCTGATCCGGTGCCGATGCGACTGTCGGTCGAGACGGCCGACCACCGAACCCGTGAGGTGAGCTACCCCATGGCGTACATCGGTACCGCCTGGCACAACCGGGCTGTGTTGCTATGCGGGCAGGGCGGCTAAGAGCGGATCTCCTCGTCGGGCAGTCGTAGACCGTCCAGCCTCCCCGGACGGGGACAAGGTGGAGCGCCCTACCGGACGAACGACCTTGGCCCCGTCCGGGGAGGCTGGTAGCCCTTGTGGTGCCCGGCGAGGTGATTCGCGGCGGCATCTGGGTGTCCCGGTCGGCACGCTCTATCAGTGGCGTCACCGTCGCACTGGACCGCGTGCTTCGCGCGTTGGACGTCATCTGCGTTATGACCCCGCTGCGGTCCGGGCATGGGTCACGGAACGGGAGGGCTGACGTGGCGGTCCACGATCTGTGGTATTTGAGCACTCCCGGTCCGGATGGCGAGAGGATCAAGTCTGGGAAGTATGGCCGGGGCAAGCGGTGGCGGGTCCGGTACGTCGATGCCGCTGGTGAGACGCGGGACAAGGTGTTCCAGCGCAAGCGCGACGCCGAGGACTTCGACCTTGCTGCCCGGAGCGGCACTGCCCCGGAAGTGAAGCTGGACCAGGGCGAGCGGAACGGCACGTTCGCCGTGTACGTGGACCGTTGGCGTCTGGCCCGGAACATCGGGTGGGCGTTGGAGACTCGGCGGCGCATCGAGTCGAACGTGCGGCGACACCTGGTCCCGGAGTTCGGCAACCGACTCGTCCGCTCGATCACTCAGACCGATGTGTTGCTGTGGCTGGCGCAACGTCTCGGCGCGGGTGTGCCTCAGTCCAGCCTGCGCCTGTACTTCGAGCTGTTCGACGCCATCATGAGTGCGGCAGTCACGGACAAGGTGATCCCGGACAACCCGTGTGATGGGATCAAACTGTCGCAGGTGTTCCGAGGGCTCAGCCGCGCGCCAAAGTGGGTGCCCGAGGAGAGTGACGTGCTCCGCCTATTCGATGCGGTGCCGGACCGCTATCACGGTTTGCTGTGGCTCGGCGCGGGCGCGGGCCTGCGGATCAGTGAGGCGCTCGGTTTTGAGCACGGGCCGCGCTGCCTGGACGCGGAGCATGAGGAGCTACACATCGTTCAGCAGTTGCGGTACGCGCCGCAGGAGTACGAAGGCGGCTTCTACCTCAGTACGCCCAAGGGCGGCTCGGTCGGCACCGTGGACCTGGACCCGATGGTCGCTTCCGCGCTGCACCGTCACGTGCAGGAGTACCCACCGACCGAGGTCGAAATAGTAGACGTGACCTCGGGCAATCCGGTGCGCCGTCGCGTTCCGCTGCTGTTCACCACTACCCACAAGAACCCGTTCACCGATCGCACCTGGTCGGCGGAGTGGGTCAAGTGGCGGGAGAAGGCGGGATGGCCCAAAGAGCACGGCGGCTTTCACGCCCTACGGCACTTCTTCGCCACGACGCTGATCACCAACCACGTCGACCCGAAGGAAGTCCAACGAGCGCTGCGGCATAGCACCCTGCAAATCACCCTGGAGACCTACGTTCACTTCTGGCCCCGCCGAGAGCGCCGACGCGGTGTCGTGGGTGATGTGTTGCGGGCCGCCGCTGGCAACCAGGACCATCGGCAGGGTGGTCCCGATGTGGTCCCGATGATCTTACGAGGTGCTCCGCCGCAGGTCAGAGGCGGAATGAGTGGAGCCCAGGGGACTTGAACCCCTAACCCCTGCCTTGCAAAGGCAGTGCTCTGCCAGTTGAGCTAGGGCCCCGAGGCGGGCGGAACCGCCCGGTGCTGGCAGTCGGAGGGACGGTCAGCGCAGGTCGGGAGCGGTTGTCGCCTCGTGCCACAGGGCGCGCTCGTCGTTCGAGGCCTTCACCTTCTTGGCCACGAGCGCGGCAACGCCGACGACGCCGGCCAGGATCAGGAGCTTCTTGAACATGGGACGACCCCTCGCGCTCGGCTACCGTCCGACGGTGTGCGGTGGGGCTAGCTGGAATCGAACCAGCGACCTCAGAGTTATCAGCTCTGCGCTCTAACCGACTGAGCTATAGCCCCGCGTAGCGACGAGCAAGGTTAACCCATCGCCGCCGCCGTACCCAAATCGGGGGGTCCGTGGCGGCCCTTGCCTTCACCCTGCTGGATTGAACCTATCCGGATAGCCGACGCCGGGGCGACCGCTTTTCGCGGTGCCCCGGCGCCGATTTGTTCAGTCCCGCTCGGCGAGGGTCAGTTCGATCCCGCCGACCAGGTCGGCGCAGACGTTGTAGACGAAGGCGCCGAGGGTGGCGAGCGCGGTGAAGAGCACCACGTTCACCAGCCCGATCAGCGCGGAGCTGAGGATGACCCCCTTGGCGGTGATCCGGAATCCGCCGCCGCCCTGGCCGCCGGCGTTGACCAGGTCGGTCAGGCTGGCGTTGACGCTCTTGAACACGCCCATCGCGTCGAGGGCCAGGTAGAGCACCGAGGTGGCGACGACCACCACGATGAAGAGCACCACCGAGACCGCGAACGCGAACTTCATCACGGACCAGGGGTCGATCCGCTTGAGGTTCAGCCGGGCCCGGCGCGGCCCGCGCGACGCGGCTGAGCTGATTGAGGAACGCGCGGCGCGTACCGCCTCACCGACGCGGGCGGCCCCGACGGCGGCCGCACCGCCGATGCCCGGCGGCAGGCCACCGCCGTTGGCGGGGCGACCGGTGGTGCCGGGCCGCGCCCCGTCCGGCGTCGGCTTCGGCGCGGTGCCCAAGCCGACGCCGATGCGCGGCTGGGTGCCGGTCGTGCCGGTCGACGGCTTGGCCGTGCCGGTTGTCTTGATCGGCTGTGTCGTCGTGGCGGCGGGCTTGATCGGGCCGGCGGCCGCGGGCGAAGCGTCGACCTGCTCGGTCCTCTCACTCGTTCCCGAGTCCTCCGCGGGCTTGTCCGGCGGCGGTGTCATGCCGGGGGCCCGGGTGAACTTCGGGGCAGGCGCATCGGCGGGGACCGTGGCCCGGCCCACGGCCGCGCGGCCGGTCGCTGACGTACCGCTCTTGGCGGCCTCCTCGTCGACCGGGTTGGCCGAGGTCCCCGCGTTCCCCGACTTCGCCTGTGTCTCCGTCATCAACTAGTCCTGTTCGTCAGGCTCGTCGGCATTGCGAGCAATCGCCACGATAGTCACGCCGTCCGGGAGGTCCATCAGCTTGACCCCCATTGTGTTCCGGTCCCGGGTACGGCGTACAGGCTTCACCGGAGTCCGGATGACGCCGCCGTTGCTGGTGATGGCGAACAGCTCGTCGTCCGGGCTGATCACCGCCGCGCCGACCAGACCACCGCGTCGCTCGGTGATCTTCGCAGTCAGCACGCCCTTACCTCCCCGGCCCTGGACCGGGTATTCCTCGATCGGGGTACGTTTCGCGTATCCGCCGTTCGTTGCGACGAGCACGTCCATCTCCATGCCCTCACGGACGACCTCCATGGCAAGGAGAACATCCTCCTCGCTGAAGCGCATGCCGATGACGCCGGATGTGGCCCGGCCCATCGGGCGCAGCGCCTCGTCGGCGGCATTGAAGCGGATGGCCTGGGCGTTCTTGGAGACCAGGAGAAGGTCGTCCTCCGGGCTCACCAGGGCAGCACCGACCAACTCGTCCTCATCGCGCAGGTTGATCGCGATGATGCCGCCGGACCGGTTGGAGTCGAACTCCTCGAGCCGCGTCTTCTTCACCAGGCCGTTCTTCGTGGCGAGTACCAGGTAGGGGGCCACCTGGTAGTTCGGAATTTCAATAATCTGCGCGATCTGCTCGTCCGCTTGGAAGGCGAGCAGGTTGGCCACGTGCTGGCCCTTGGCCACCCTACTGGCTTCCGGAAGCTCGTACGCCTTCGCCCGATAGACCCGGCCCTTGTTCGTGAAGAACAGGATCCAGTCGTGCGTCGAGCATACGAAGAAATGGCTGACAATGTCGTCCTGGCGGAGCGTCGCGCCGCTGACGCCCTTGCCGCCGCGCCGCTGCGAGCGGTAGAGGTCGACCTTGGTGCGCTTGGCGTACCCGGTGCGGGTGATCGTGACGACGACGTCCTCACGGGCGATGAGGTCCTCCATGGAGACCTCGCCGTCGAACGGCACGATCTTCGTCCGCCGGTCGTCGCCCCACTTCGCGACGATCTCGCCCAGCTCCTCGGAGACGATCTTCCGCTGCCGCTCCGGCTTGGCGAGGATGTCCTTGAGGTCGGCGATCTCCACTTCGAGCTTGGCCAGGTCGTCGAGGATCCGCTGGCGCTCCAGGGCAGCCAGACGGCGCAGCTGCATGTCCAGAATCGCGGTGGCCTGGATCTCGTCGATCTCCAGCAGCTGGATCAGGCCCCGGCGGGCGTCCTCGACCGTGGGCGAGCGCCGGATCAGGGCGATCACCTCGTCGAGCGCGTCGAGGGCCTTGGCCAGACCGCGCAGGATGTGTGCCCGCTCCTCGGCCTTGCGCAGCCGGAACGCCGTCCGCCGGCGGATGACCTCGATCTGGTGCTCGACGTAGAAGCGGATGAACTGGGCCAGGTTGAGCGTGCGCGGCACGCCGTCAACCAGCGCCAGCATGTTGGCGCCGAACGTCTCCTGGAGCTGGGTGTGCTTGTAGAGGTTGTTCAGCACCACCTTGGCGACCGCGTCGCGCTTGAGCACGAGCACCAGCCGCATGCCGGTACGCCCGGAGGACTCGTCGCGGATGTCGGCGATGCCGGCGAGCTTGCCCTCCTTGATCAGCTCCGCGATCCGCTCGGCGAGGTTGTCCGGGTTGACCTGGTACGGCAGCTCGCTGACCACCAGCGCCGGACGGCCGCGCTTGTCCTCCTCCACCTCGACGACGGCGCGCATCCGGATCGAGCCGCGGCCGGTCCGGTAGGCGTCCTGGATGCCGGCCTGGCCGACGATCAGGCCGTGGGTGGGGAAGTCCGGGCCCTTGACGATCTCCAGCAGCGCCTCGAGGGTGGTGGCCTCGTCGGCTTCCGGGTGCTCCAGGCACCACTGCACGGCAGCGCCGATCTCGCGCAGGTTGTGCGGCGGGATCTTGGTGGCCATGCCGACCGCGATGCCCTCGGAGCCGTTGATCAGGAGGTTGGGGATCCGGGACGGCAGGATGGTGGGCTCCTTGGCCCGGCCGTCGTAGTTGTCCTGGAGGTCGACGGTGTCCTCGTCGATGTCCCGCAGCATCTCCATGGCCAGCGGGTCGAGCTTGCACTCGGTGTAGCGCATGGCGGCGGCCGGGTCGTTGCCGGGAGAGCCGAAGTTGCCGTTGCCGTCGACCAGCGGGTAGCGCAGCGACCAGGGCTGCGCCATCCGGACCAGCGCGTCGTAGATGGCCGAGTCACCGTGCGGGTGGAACTGGCCCATCACGTCGCCGACGACGCGGGAGCACTTCACGTAGCCGCGGTCCGGCCGGTACCCGGAGTCGAACATGGCGTAGAGGATCTTCCGGTGAACCGGCTTGAGCCCGTCCCGGACGTCCGGCAGGGCCCGCCCGACGATGACGCTCATCGCGTAGTCGAGGTACGAGCGCTGCATCTCGACCTCGAGGCCCACCGGCTCGATCCGGTCGTGCGCCACGACGGCGGCCAGTGTCTCCGGGGTCTCCGGCTCGTTCGGGGTGGACTCGGGAGTATCCGTCACTGTTAACCCTTATCAGACTCAGAGTCGTGTTCGTGCTGTGGATAACGGCTGTGGAAACCGGCCGGACTGTGGATAACTCTGTGGACCGCCGGGCCGGCCGGTGGATCCCCGTCCGGCCCGGACCGGCCCGTCAGATGTCCAGGAACCGCACGTCCTTGGCATTGCGCTGAATGAACGAGCGGCGCGCCTCGACGTCCTCGCCCATCAACACGCTGAACAGCTCGTCGGCGGTTGCGGCGTCGTCGAGGGTCACCTGGCGAAGCGTACGGGTGGCCGGGTTCATGGTGGTCTCCCACAGCTCGGGATAGTTCATCTCGCCGAGCCCCTTGAACCGCTGGATGTCGTCCGGCTTGGCGTTGGGCTTCTTCTGCTGGCGCAGCGCGATCAGCCCGTCCCGCTCCCGGTCCGAGTACGCGTACTGGGCGTCGTCGCCCTTCCGGTTCCACTTGATCTTGTAGAGCGGCGGGGCGGCCAGGTAGACGTGGCCCAGCTCGACCAGCGGCCGCATGAAGCGGAACAGCAGGGTGAGCAGCAGCGTCTGGATGTGCTGGCCGTCCACGTCGGCGTCGGCCATCAGCACGATCTTGTGATACCGCAGCTTCTCGATGTCGAAGTCGTCGTGGATGCCGGTGCCCAGCGCGGTGATCAGCGCCTGGACCTCGTTGTTCTTCAGCACCCGGTCGATCCGGGCCTTCTCCACGTTAAGGATCTTGCCGCGGATCGGCAGGATCGCCTGGGTACGCGGGTCGCGGCCCTGCTTGGCCGAGCCGCCCGCCGAGTCACCCTCGACGATGAACACCTCGGACTCGCGCGGGTCGGTGGACTGGCAGTCGGCCAGCTTGCCCGGCATCGAACCGGACTCCAGCAGCGACTTGCGCCGGGCCAGCTTCCGCGCCTGCTGGGCGGCGATCCGGGCCCGGGCGGCCTGGGACGCCTTGGTGATGATGGTCTTCGCCTCGGCCGGGTTCCGGTCGAGCCAGTCGACCAGCCACTCGTTGCAGACCCGCTGCACGAAGCTCTTCACCGGGGTGTTGCCGAGCTTGGTCTTGGTCTGACCCTCGAACTGCGGGTTGGTCAGCTTGACCGAGATGATCGCGGCCAGGCCCTCGCGGATGTCCTCGCCGGAGAGCTTCTCGTCGCCCTTGAGCAGCTTCTTCTCCGCGCCGTACCGATTGATGACGCTGGTCAGCGCGGCCCGGAAGCCCTCCTCGTGGGTGCCGCCCTCGTGGGTGTTGATGTTGTTGGCGAAGGTGTAGACCGACTCGCCGTACGACTCGTTCCACTGCATGGCGATCTCGACCGACATGCCCTCCTCCTCGGCGCCGAACTCGACCACCGTCTTGTGGATCGGGTTCTTCGAGGCGTTGAGGTGCCGGACGAAGTCGGCGATGCCGCCCTCGTAGTGGAAGGTCACCTCGCGCGGCTTGCCCTCCTCGCTCTCCACGACCCGCTCGTCGAGAAGGTGGATGGTGAGGCCGCGGGTGAGGAACGCCATCTCCTGCAGACGGCGGTAGATGGTCTGGAAGTCGAAATCGACGGTCTCGAAGACGTCCGGGTCGGGCCAGAAAGAGACGGCCGAGCCCGTCCGGTCGGTCGACTCGCCCTTCTCCAGCGGGGTCGGCTTGGACCGGTCGTACTCCTGCCGCCAGACGAAACCGTCCTTGTGGATCTCCACAGCCATCTTCGTGGAGAGGGCGTTCACCACGGACACGCCGACGCCGTGCAGACCACCGGAGACCGCGTACGCCTTGCCGTCGAACTTGCCGCCGGCGTGCAGCACGGTGAGCGCGACCTCGACGCCCGGCTTCTTCAGCTTCGGGTGGAGGTCGACCGGGAAGCCACGCCCGTTGTCGGTGACCCGTACGCCGCCGTCGGCCAGCAGCACCACGTCGATGGTGTCGCAGTATCCGGCCAGCGCCTCGTCCACCGCGTTGTCGACGACCTCCCACACGAGGTGGTGCAGACCGCGTTCACCGGTGGACCCGATGTACATACCGGGCCGCTTCCGGACCGCCTCCAACCCCTCGAGGACGGTGATCGACTCGGCACCGTACTTCTTGTTGTCCTCCGCTGCCACCCTCGGCCACTTTCTCGCACCGACCACGCCAGAGCGCGGGGCGCGGGTTCGGCGGACAGGACGCGACGGCGGCGTGCACGGACCGGTCCCCGGACATCCAGGTCACGGATGGCTACGCCGGTCGGCGCGGTTGCCCGCGGATCGCGATCGGCTCGACCCGACGCGGGACAATGATCAAGGGCCCTGCGGGCCCGTGTCCGTCGCTCCGTGTCGCGTCTTTCGTCTCGCCCTCAATCTTACTGTGCGCAGCCGACCAAACCGCCACTCGGCACCGCTCCGGGAGGGCTGAGAAGTCCGTAGCCGGCCGAATCGCGCCGTCCGCAACTCCCCACACGCCAGCGACGGCTTCCGGTCGCGGTACGGCGTCAGACCGGCCTTCATCCGGTCCGGACCGCCGCCCGACCGCGCGGAGGCCGAAATTGTGGCCGCCGGCCGAGCCGGCAGTCGTCGTGCCCCCGACCGGGAGCGCTTCCACCGGCGGGTCCGACGCTACGCCGCGACCCGGACCAGTCGTCGGTCACCGCATCGGTATCGGCACGTGACCGACCAGGGGTCGCGGCGGGACCGGACGTGCCGTAACTTTGCGGCGCCGCCGCTGCGGTCTTGATCTTTCGCGGCCGGAACCGGGACGATCGACCCGATCGGTCCGACAAACGCGCTTGGTGAGAGGTGACGCCAGATGGGGCTGGACAACGTCGCGGTGCACTGGCCGCGTACCGGCCGCTTCTACGATCCGGTCGCGCCGGCCGAGTTCGTCGACTTCGGCGAGATCGTGGACATGCCACACATCTCCGCCCCCACCGCCGCACTCGCCGAATTGATCGCGAAGACCGGCACGGTACGCGCGACCGCGTACACCGAACTGGTCGACCTGATTCTCGGGCTGGAGAATGTGCTCTACGCCACGGAGAACGCCGCCGAGGACGAGGACCCCGTGATCGACCCGGACGGCTGCTCCTGGATCGCCGACGGGGTGGAGAAGTTCGTGGCCCGGCACCGGCCGATCGACGAGGCGGTGACCTTCGAGTCGGTCAGCGACGTGCTGCGGTCCCTGCTGGGCGACGGCCGCCTGGCCGAGCAGCAGCTACGCTGGCTGGACAGCCGGCTGGACAAGCTGCGCGACGAGGACGGCGATCCGCCGCAGTGGAACTTCACCTGCGCCGAGTTGAGCGTGCTCGCCGCCTTCTACCGGCGCTGCGCCGACCGCGGCTTCGCGGTCTACTCCGACGCCTGACCCGGCTGCCCGGCCTCGCCGGGCCCCGCCGTCACGGCCCGGTTGGCCGCCGCGATCACCTCGGTCAGCACCGTGTGCAGGTGCCGCAGGTCCGCCAGCGGCAGGCCGAGCCGCGCCACGATCGCGGGCGGAATCTGCTCGGCCTGCGCCCGGAGGGCCTGACCGCTGGCCGTGAGCGAGACGGCGAGGCTGCGCTCGTCCGACGCATCCCGCTCCCGTCGTACGTAGCCTGCGGCTTCGAGCCGCTTGAGCAGGGGTGACAGGGTGCCCGGATCGAGCTGGAGCAGCCGGCTCAGCTCCCGCACGGACAGCGGCGCGTACTGCCAGAGCGCCAGCATGACCAGGTACTGCGGATGGGTCAGCCCCATCGGCTCCAGCAACGGGCGGTAGACCGCGACCACCCCCCGCGCGGCGACGGAGAGCGCGAAACACACCTGCTGCTCCAGCGCCAGGGGATCGCCCTCAAGCCTGTCGGCCACCCTCACCCCTCCTCATCGTCGTTGCGATCGTACCAACAATTGGTGTACCAATTATTGGTACACGAATGATGTCCGGTGGCGAGAGGGAGGCCAGGCGGATGAGCAGCGACGAGCAGGTGGGCGACGCTTCCGGTAAGGGCGGCCGCCTCATGGGCTGGGTGTTCCGGAACCTCGCCGGCCCGCCTGAGGTGCGGGGGGCGGTGCAGGGCGGCTCACGGCAGGCCCGCGACGCGTGGAAGCAGGACCTCGAGCAGCGCCGGCAGTGGAGCCGCGAGCAGCGGGAGCGCAAGCACGCCGAGCGGGAGGCCCGGCGCGCCGAGCGGTGACCGTCAGCCGTACGTGTCGCGGGGTCCGCGGCCGCGGACCCGGCGCGGCCCACGCGACCAGGACGGCGCGGCCGGGCCGTGGATGTGCAGCTTGCGAACCACGTTGTGGCCCACCTCGCGGGCGATCTGCTGGAGCAGCGAGCTGGCGAGCAGGCGCAGCTGGGTGGCCCACGCCGTCGAGCGGGCCTCCACGGTCAGCTCGCCGTTCTCCAGCTTCACCGGGCGGCTGTGCTGCGCCACCTCCGGCCCGACCACCCGCTCCCAGGCGCCGAAGACCGTCGCCTCGGCCGCCGGCTGCTGCCAGCCGCGCGCCTTGACCAACTTGTCCAGCACCGCGCCGAGCAGTTGTGGATCACGCGGATCCGGCCCGGGACCGGAGTAGCCCCGCAGCCGCCGCTCGCCGTCGCCGCGTACCGCGCTGCGCCGCCGGGCGGGAGCCGCCGCCTGCCGCCGGGCCTTCGCCGCGTCCAGCACCGCCCGGGCCAGCTCCGGTCCGGACGCCCCGGCGGGCAGGTCACCGGTCGCTTCGGCCGCGTCCGCCCCGGCCGCCGAGGGGCTCCGGCTACCGGGGGACGATCCGTCCCCGTCCGCGCCCCCCTCGGGCGTACGTGACGACCCGGCGTCCGGTGCGGCCCGCCGGCCACGAGCGGTCCCTGCCGTGCCGTCGCCCCTCGACCGTCCGGCCGAGCCCTCAGGAGTACGTCCCGGCCCCAGCCGGGCCGGCGGGAGCTGAACCTCGTCATCCGACACGGCGTACCGTCCCCTCGCCCACCGCGTACCGGGCGCCCCGCAGGGCCGCCGGCACGTCGTCGTCGACCGCGCAGGTCACCAGGAGTTGGCTGGCCCCGCCGACCAGCTCGGCCAGGCGCTCCCGGCGGCCGGCGTCCAGCTCGGCGAAGACGTCGTCGAGCACCAGCACCGGCTCGATGCCGTCGGCGCGCAACAGGTCGTACCCGGCCAGCCGCAGCGCGAGCGCGTACGACCAGGACTCGCCGTGGCTCGCGTACCCCTTGGCGGGGAGCGGGCCGAGCGTTAGGGCGAGGTCGTCACGGTGCGGGCCGACCAGCGTGGTGCCGCGTTCGATCTCCGCCGACCGCTGCGCGGTCAGCGCGGTGGACAGCGCCTCGGTCAGCACCGCCCGGTCGGTGGTCGGCTCGGACAGCTCCACCGACGGCCGGTACGCGATCCCCGCCGCGCCCCGGCCCGCCGCCACCGCGTCGTACGCCTTGGCCACGTGCGGGGCGAGCGCGGCAACCAGCTCCAGCCGGCCGGCGAGCAGCTCCGCGCCGTGCTGCGCCAGATGGGTGTCCCAGACGGCGAGCGTGGACAGGTCCCCGCCCCGCGAGCCGCCCGTCTTGCGGGCCAGGTACGCCGTGCGCAGCAGGGCGTTGCGCTGCTTGACCACCCGCTCGTAGTCGGCGCGCACGCCGGCGTACCGGGGCTGGCGGGTGACCAGCAGGTCGTCCAGGTAGCGACGGCGCTCGGCCGGATCGCCGCGCACCAGCTCCAGGTCCTCCGGGGCGAAGAGCACCAGCCGCAGCGCACCCAGCACGTCCCGGGCACGGCGGGTCGCCGAACGGCCCAGCCGGGCCCGGTTGGCCTTGCCGGGCACGATCTCGAGCTCCACCAGGAGCTCACGGCCCTCGTGCAGCACCGCACAGCGGATCACCGCCGAGGAGGCGCCCATCCGGACCAGGGGGGCGTCCGTGGCGACCCGGTGCGAGTCCAGGGTCGCCACGTAGCCCAGCGCCTCGACCAGGTTGGTCTTGCCGACGCCGTTGGCGCCGATCAGCACGTTCGGGCCGGGCTCCAGGTCGACGCCGACGCGCTCGTACGAGCGGAAGTCGACCAGTTCGAGCCGGCGGACGTACACAGGCTGTGGATGCCGGTCAGCGCTTGCGGACGGCGTGCCCGCCGAACTGCTGGCGCAGCGCGGCAACGGCCTTCATCGCCGGCGAGTCGTCCTGGCGGGAAGCGAACCGGGCGAAGAGGGAGGCGGTGATCACGTTCAGCGGCACGGCGAGCCGGACCGCCTCGTCCACCGTCCAGCGGCCCTCGCCGGTGTCCTCGGTGTAGCCGCTCAGCTCGGCCAGCTCCGGGTCCTCGTCCAAGGCGCGGTCGAGCAGGTCGAGCAGCCAGGACCGGACCACGGTGCCCTCGCGCCAGGACTTGAAGACGCCCGGCACGTTGGTCACCAGCTCGGACTTGGCCAGCAGCTCGTAGCCCTCGGCGTAGGCGTGCATCAGGCCGTACTCGATGCCGTTGTGCACCATCTTGGCGTAGTGCCCGGCGCCGACCGGGCCGGCGTGCACCAAGCCGAACTCGCCGGCCGGCTTGAGCGCCTCGAAGATCGGCATCAGCCGCCCGACGTGCTCCTCGGAGCCGCCGACCATCAGGGCGTACCCGTTCTGCCGGCCCCAGACCCCGCCGGAGACGCCCACGTCGATGTAGCCGATGCCCTGCTCGTTCAGCCGCTCGGCGCGCGGAGCGTCGTCACTGAACCGGGAGTTGCCGCCGTCGATGATGATGTCACCCTCGCCGAGCACGCCGGCGAGCTCGTCGATCGTGGCGTCGGTGACCCCCGCCGGGACCATCACCCAGACCGCGCGCGGCGACTCCAGCTTCTCGGCCAGCTCCGCGAGGCTCGCGACGTCGCTCAGCTCCGCGTCGCGGTCGTAGCCGACCACCTCGTGCCCGGCGGCGCGCAACCGCTCGCGCATGTTGCCGCCCATCCGGCCGAGTCCTACCAGGCCGAGCTGCATCTGCTGCTACCTCCGTACGTCTGGGTCTTGCTGCTGCGATCAGCGGGACACGCGGATCGGCATGATGAGGTACCGGTACCCCGGGATGACCTCGCCATCCTCGCCGGCGGGGGAAATCACCGCGGGCTTGAAGGCGTCGACGAACGAGAGCACAGCGTGCTGAGCGCCCAGGTTGGCCAGGCCGTCGATCAGGTACTGCGGGTTGAAGCCGATGGTCAGCGGGTCGCCGCTGAAGGTGGCCTCCATGGCCTCGCTGGCCCGGGCCTCCTCGGTGCCGCCGGCCTCGACGACGAGCCCGTCGGCGCTGAAGCTGAGCAGCACCGGGGTGGTTCGCTCGGCCACCAGGGCGACGCGCTTGACCACCTCGATCAGGGTGCTGACCGGCACCCGGGCCTCGGCGTTGTGGCTGGCCGGAAAGAGCGAGCGGACCGGCGGGTAGTTGGCGCCGTCCAGCAGCCGGCTGGTGGTCCGCCGGGTGCCGCCGGAGAAGCCGATCATGCCCTCGCCGGCGCCGCCCTGGGACAGCGCCATGGTCACCTGGCCGCCGAGGGGGCCGAGGGCCTTGGCGGTGTCGTGCAGCGTCCGGGCGGGTACCAGCGCGTTGAGGCTGATCTCCGGGTCGTCCGGGTTCCACTCCATCTCGCGCAGCGCGAGTCGGTAGCGGTCGGTGGCGAGCATCGCCAGCGTGCTGCCGGAGAGCTCGATCCGGACGCCGGTCATCATCGGCAGCGTCTCGTCCCGGCCGGCGGCGACGGCCACCTGGGCCACCGCCGCGGCGAAGGCGGCGGCGTCGACGGTGCCGGCGCTCTCCGGCATCTCCGGCAGGGCCGGGTAGTCCTCGACCGGCATGGTCGGCAGGGTGAAGCGGGCGCTGCCGCAGACAAGTTCCAGATGGGCACCGACGGCGGCGATGTCCACCGGCTTGGCCGGCAGGGCCTTGGTGATCTCGGCGAGCAGCCGACCGGAGACGAGAGCGGCGCCGTCGGCGTCACCCTGCACCTCGACGGTGACCTGGCTGGAGACCTCGTAGTCGAAGCCGGAAACCTGGAGGTTGCCGTCGGTGACCCGGAGCATCACTCCGGCCAGCACCGGTACGGAGGGTCGGTTGGGCAGGCTCTTGGCGGTCCACGCGACCGCCTCGGCGAGCGCGTCGCGCTCCACTCGGAACTTCATCAATGCCTCCGCGTCGACGTCAGCGACAACTCTCTCATGCCGACCGCTGCCACCCGTCCCGCCCGACCGTGCGGGTACCCATCGCACCTTAGGGCGCGTGGGCATCGGCTGTGCGCCCGACCCCGTGGATCCAGGTGCCGGAACGGGTGCCGACGGCAGCGTTCCGGCCCGATCCACAGGAAGTCCAACGGTGATGATTGGTTTTTGTTGTTTAGAAGAGATAACTCATCGTCTTCATCGCACCTGTGCAAACTGTGGAGAACCGACGTCCGCGCAGGTCAGACACGTTATCCACCGGTGGTTTGACTGTGGAGAACCAGGGGCAGAAACCGTGTTCCGGTCCACAGCCCGGCGCCGCCCCCAGGTTGTCCACGGCTGTCCACCGGTTGTCCACCGCTAATCCACGGGGTTTCTCCCCAACGTTGTGGACACCGTGGACGGCGTTGATCCGCGTCGTCCCCAGAACCTTCAACAGGCAACCCACAGGTCGACCGTCGTCGGTGGACAACGGGCCCGTCATCCCCAGGCGTCCACAGCACCTTCCCCAGGAGTTGTCCACAGTCTGTGGGTAACCGGCTCCAGACTGAGCGTGGTTTTCCACCGACTGTGACACAGGGGGTGTGGACAACCGGGCCGTGATGTGGACGAACATGACGTCGATCGTGGGCCCTGCACCAGGTCTAGGGTCAAGCTCGGGCCGTCCACGGGCATGAAAAAACCCGGCCGGGTGGGTCCGGCCGGGCGCTGGCGCTGTGACGTACGAGTCAGGTGGTCTGCTTGATCCGGTTGGTCAGCTCGGCGATCTGGTTGTAGAGCGAGCGGCGCTCGGCCATCTGCTGGCGGATCTTCCGGTCGGCGTGCATGACCGTGGTGTGGTCCCGGCCGCCGAACGCCTGCCCGATCCGGGGCAGCGACAGGTCGGTCAACTCCCGGCACAGGTACATGGCGACCTGGCGGGCGTTGACCAGGACCCGGGAGCGGGAGTGGCCGCGCAGATCCTCCAGGCTCACCCCGAAGTAGTCGGCGGTGGAGACCATGATCTGATCGGCGGTGATCTCGGGACCGGCGCCGTCGGGGATGAAGTCCCGCAGCACCTCCTCGGCGAGCGAAAGCTCGACCGACGAGCGGGTCAGGCTGGCGAACGCGGTGACCCGGATCAGCGCGCCCTCCAGTTCCCGGATCGAGTTCGACACCCGGGAGGCGATGAACTCCAGCACGTCCGGCGGGGCGTAGAGCCGCTCCTGGGCCGCCTTCTTCTGCAGGATCGCGATCCGGGTCTCCAGGTCCGGCGGCTGGATGTCGGCCAGCAGGCCCCACTCGAACCGGGTCCGCAGCCGGTCTTCCAGCGTCGCCAACTGCTTCGGCGAGCGGTCGGAGGTGATCACAATCTGCTTGTTGGCGTTGTGCAGCGTGTTGAAGGTGTGGAAGAACTCCTCCTGGGTCCGCTCCCGGTTCTCCAGGAACTGGATGTCGTCGATCAGGAGAATGTCCACGTCCCGGTAGCGGCGCTGGAACGCGCTGGTCTTGTCGTCCCGCAGCGAGTTGATGAAGTCGTTGGTGAACTCCTCGGTCGAGACGTACCGGACCGAGCGGGCGTTCCCGAGCGTGGTGGCGTAGTGCCCGATGGCGTGCAGCAGGTGGGTCTTGCCCAGCCCGGAACTGCCGTAGATGAAGAGCGGGTTGTACGCCTTGGCCGGCGACTCGGCCACCGCGACGCTGGCGGCGTGCGCGAAGCGGTTCGAGGATCCGATGACGAACGTCTCGAACATGTACTTCGGGTTGAGCCGGTTGCCGCCGGACTCCGCCCCGCCGGGCAACCGCCGGTCGGGCGACGCGCCGGGACGGTGATCCGGGCCACCCCGCCCCGGACCCGAGTCGGTGCCGCCGTCCCGGGGCAGGCCGCGCAGGTGCGTCGGGTCCGCCGGTCCGGCCGCCTCGCGGTAGCGGGGTTCATAACCGCGGCCGTCGGTGGCGGGCGCGTCGACCCGGGCCGGCTCGTCGAAGCTCCGTCGCTCGGGCGTGGCCCGCAGCGGCTCCGCGAAGGCAGCACTGAACAGGTCGTCCTGACCGTCCCGGCTGGCCGGGATGAGCTGCGGCCGGCCGCCGTCGGGCGTGCGCTGCCGGGAGGCCGGTTCCTCGGCCGAGGGCTCCGGCCGCGACTCGGTGTATCCGGGGGCCTCCGGCCGGGCCGGGAAGTCCAGCTCGGGGAAGCCGGGCGCCTCCCCGGAGGGGGCGGGCCGGTCGAAGCCGGTGTGCCGGTCCCGGGGGCCGTCGGGCTCGCCGGCCGGTTCCGGGCCAATCCGGTAGACCGTGCCGGCGGGGCGGGCCCCGGGATCCTCGGCGAGCCGCACGGTGACGGCCACCTGGATCGGCCGGCCGAGCCGGCGGCTCAACGCCTCGGTGATGGCCGGGCGGAGCCGGGACTCGATCACGTCCCGGGTGAAGGCGTCGGGCACGGAGAGCAGCGCGGTGTCCTCGACGATCGCCCGCAGCCGGGTGAGCCGGAGGTACGCCCGCTGCTGCGCGGAGATGATCTCGTCGGCGAGTTCCTCGGTCGTCGCCGTCCACACCGCGGCAAGGTCGGTCGCTCCGGTCACCGTCGTGCCACCCCCTCGCCTCTGCTCACGCCCGCCCGGACGGCTGACCGGTCGTCATCCACAAGTTATCCACAGCCTGTGTGTACCGACCGATTGTGGCCGCCCACCGGAAGCGGGTCGGACCTGCCCCCTGGTCTCCGGAGGCGTTGAAGCGGGTTCAACGTGCCGAACGATTCAATACCTTGTCCGGTCTTGCCGGTCAGCGACAACCCGGACCCCCCGACGCTGACCGCAATCGCGCACGCTAACAGCGCGGACCCCGCGCCATCAACCGTCGACGCCCTGGCAGCCTTGTCAACATCAGTGAAAACCGCCCCTTCGGTGTGCTCGGGGCGGATCGGCGGCGGGGTGTGATGTTTGACGGTCATTGCGCCCCTGCGTAGGCTGGAGCGGCTGCTCTTTCGCCCTCTGCTAGGGTGATGGGTGCTTGCTGTCCGCGGCCACACTCCCCGCATCGCCGAGGACCCGCGTCGGCGGGCAGCACCGAATCGGAGGCCACCGCCGAGGTGGCCTGGACCACCAAACGACCCTGGGCGATCCCCCGCGCGGGGCGTACGACAACGGAGAGCCTGACGTGAGCAAGCGCACCTACCAGCCGAACAACCGCCGGCGCGCGAAGACCCACGGCTTCCGGCTGCGCATGCGCACCCGTGCCGGCCGCGCCATCATCTCGACCCGTCGCGCCAAGGGCCGCACCCGCCTGTCGGCCTGAGGCCGACCGGTCCGGTCCGGGGACGTGGGCAGTCGTGCTGGCCGCCGCGCAGCGACTGCGGCGTAGTAGCGACTTCGCCGCAGCGGTTCGGGGTGGCCGACGCGTCGGACGTGGTGCCGTCGTGGTCCACCTGACCCTCCCCCAGCAGAACGGACAACCCGGAACAACCATGCCGGAGCCGGCGCGTGAGCGCGGTGCGGAGACCTCCGCGCCGAGCCGCGCCGGCTTCGTCGTGTCCAAGGCCGTCGGCAACGCCGTGGTCCGCAACAAGGTCCGGCGGCGCCTCCGCCATCTGGTCCACGAGCGCCTCGCTGCGCTGCCCGCCGGGAGCACCCTGGTGGTACGCGCCCTGCCGCAGGCCGCCGAGGCGTCGTATGCCCGGCTCGGGGCCGACCTGGACGCGGCTGTCGCCGCCGCGCGGGCCCCCCGGGGTCGGCGGTCCCGGTGAACGGTGGGACCGCCGCGCCGCGGCCGACTACTACCGGTGCCCGCATGCTGCTGGCACCCATCATCGCGTACCGTCGGTGGATAAGTCCGGCACTGCCGGCCCGCTGCCGCTTCTACCCGTCGTGCAGTGCCTACGCCGTCGAGGCGGTGTCCCGGCACGGTGCGCTTCGGGGAGCCTGGCTGGCGGTCCGGCGGCTGTCGCGCTGCCACCCCTTCCACCCCGGTGGACACGACCCGGTGCCGGAGCCGGGCGACCGCCGCCGTGCCGACGTGACTGGAGCCTGAGTGTTTAGTCTCGACTGGATCTACTACGCGATCTCGTGGATCCTGCTGACCTGGCACTCGGCCTGGGACGCCATCGTTCCGGCCGAAGCGGTGATCGGGACGAACTGGGCCTGGATCTTTTCGATCATCTTCCTGGTGGTCACGGTCCGGGTGATCCTGTTCCCGGTTTTCGTCAAGCAGATCAAGTCGCAGCGGGCGATGCAGGCGCTCCAGCCCAAGGTCAAGGAGCTTCAGGAGAAGCACAAGGGTGACCGGGAGACGCTCCAGAAGGAGATGATGGAGCTCTACCGGAAGGAAAAGGCCAACCCGTTGATGGGCTGCCTTCCGATGTTCCTCCAGATCCCCGTCTTCCTCGGCCTGTTCCACACGCTCAAGCGGCTGACGCCGGAGAACAGCCAGAAGACCCTGTACGGCTGGACGGTGCAGCAGTTCGAGAGCGCCTCGAACGCCAAGCTCTTCTCCGCGCCGATCTCCGGCCGCTTCGGCTCCACCGCCGAGCAGCTCGCCGGCCTGGGCGCGAGCACCAACACCGTGAAGATCGTCGCCGGCATCCTGGTGCTCATCATGATCGCCACCACGTACCTGACCAGCCGGCAGATGATCCTGAAGACCGGCTGGGCCGAGGACCCGCAGCAGCGCATGGTGCAGCGACTGATGCTCTACGGCATCCCGGTCTCGCTGCTGGTCTCCGGTTCGATCTTCCCGATCGGCGTGATCATCTACTGGGTCACCAACAACCTCTTCACCCTCGGCCAGCAGCAGTGGGTGCTCCGGAAGTTCCCGCCCCTGGTGCCCCCGAAGAAGGCCGGTACCGCCGCCCGGAACGGCCAGCCGGTCGCCAAGAGCGGCGGGCTGCTCGGTCGCAAGACCGCCCAGCCGGCGGCGAAGGCACCGGCGGCCGCCCCGAAGGTGGCCGCCCCGAAGCCCGGCGCCAAGCCGGTCAACCCGAAGAAGGGCCGCCCCGCCAAGCGACAGGGCTGAGCCCTCGGGCCGCCACCGACACCGGTGGCGGCCCGCTCCGGCGCCTGAGCTGCCGCCGTACGGTCGGCGCCGGGCCGGAAACCGCCGCGCGCAGCGCGGTCACGGGCGAAACTGGCCCGTACAGACGTGCCCGAGGGCACCGGCGAAACCTCCCGCCGGCCCCGGGAGACCAGCGGACCCGACGGTCCGGCCGAGCGAGTACGGAGATGACACCGTGACCGACACCAGCATCCCCAGCGCCGACCCGTCCGTGGACGAGGAGACCGTGCCGGCCGCCGCGGCCGAGGTGCAGGAGAACCAGGCCGAGTCGGAGGCCGGGGAGAAGAAGGCCCCGGCGGACAGCGACCTGTTCCGGCAGAGCGAGATCGCAGCCGACTACGTCGAGGGCCTGCTCGACATCCTCGACTACGACGGCGACATCGACGAGCTGGTCTCCGGCGGCCGTCCGGTCGTCGAGGTGGTCGGTGATCGCCTGCAGAACCTGATCGGCCAGCGCGGCGCCACCCTGGAGGCGCTCCAGGAGCTTGCCCGGCTGGCAGTCTTCCGGCAGACCGGCTCGCCGAGCCGCCTGCTGCTCGACGTCGGCGGCTACCGGGCCACCCGACGCAAGGAGCTCGCCGCCGTCGCCCGCAACGCGGTCGAGAAGGTCAAGGAGTACGGCGAGCCGGTGAGCCTGGAGCCGATGTCCGCGTTCGAGCGTAAGTGCGTGCACGACGTGGTGAACGCGATGAGCGGGGTGGAGAGCGAGTCCGAGGGCGTCGAGCCGAACCGCCGTATCGTCGTCCGGCCGGTGGACTGACGGGGTGACCCACGACGAGACGACGGCGGGTGCCGTGTCCGGCCCGGGTGGTACGCCGCCCGGGCCGTCGCCTGTGCAGCCGGACCCCACCGTCGACCCGGTTTTCTCCGACGGCGCCGTTGGCTCGGCGGCCGACCTGTCGCTTTCCGCCGCACCGTCGGCCTCGGCCGACCCGGCCTTCTCCGGCGAACCGGGGACGCCGGCCGGCCCCGCCTTCCCGGCCGACCCGGAGGCACCGGTTGACCCCACCTTCTCCGGCGAGCCGGACGCCTCGGCCGTGCCCGCTGGTCCGGCTGAGCCGTCGGTCCCTGCGGCGGGGGCGTCCGCGGCGGTGACCCCGGCCTTCTTCGGCGAGCCGGTGCCCGTCGCCCCCGGAACGGAGACCCCGGCCGGCGGCGAGAACCCGGTCGCACCGGCGGGCTCCGTGGACGCGGTGTTCGCCGAGCCGACCGCCCCCGCCGAAGCAGCCGGTCCGTCCTTCATGGACGCTCCCGACCGGCCTGCCGACGGGCATTCGGGCGAGCGTCCCGTGCCGGCCGACGTGACGTTGCCACCTGAGCTGGCGGGGGCTGCCCGTACCCTCTTCGGCGACCGGCTCGACCTGGCCGCCGCGTACGCCGAACTCCTGGCCACGGAGGGCGTGGTGCGGGGCCTGATCGGCCCGCGCGAGACGCCGCGGATCTGGGAGCGGCACCTGCTCAACTGCGCGGCAATGGCCGAGCGGATCCCCGAGGGCGCGAGCCTGATCGACGTCGGCTCGGGTGCCGGGCTGCCCGGTCTGGTGCTGGCCATCGCCCGGCCCGACCTCACCGTCACGCTCGTCGAGCCACTGGCCCGGCGGACCGCTTTCCTCGTCGAGGCGGTGCAGCAGCTCGGGCTGACCCGGACGGTCCGGGTGTTCCGCGGCCGGGCGGAGGAGGCCGCGGCTGGTACGCGCGACACCCCACCGCTCAGCGCCGACATCGTCACCGCCCGGGCGGTGGCCGCACTGGATCGGCTCGCGGCGTGGTGCCTGCCGCTGGCGGTGGCCGGCGGACGGCTGGCTGCGCTCAAGGGCGCCTCGGCAGCCGAGGAGATCGCCGAGCACGGTGCGGCCGTGGCGCGGCTCGGCGGCGGTGAGCCGGAACTGCACCGGTGCGGCGTCGGCGTGATCGACCCGCCCGCCACCGTGATCGAGGTGGTTCGGGAGCGGGCGGTCGGTCCGGTACGGAAGAAGGGGCCGAAGCGTTCGCGCGGTGGTCGACGCCGGGGTGGCCGTAACCGCGATCGCTGATCCCACCACGGCTTTCGGCCACCGGCCCGGTGTCGGGTCGGGTCCGGAAGAGTGGACCGATCAGAACCCGACGTGGACCGGCTGCGCCCGTCGGCCGTAGGCTGACCGCGCGTCGATAGTGTGGAACGGCGGTGCCGGGCGGCACCCGAACCCGACCGTTCCCGCCGGGCCGTGACGCCGCGCCATGGGGCGCGGGGCCTGATTTGACGGGTGCGGACCGACCATCCGGAGCGGGCAGGGATGACAGGTGCATGACGACGGCAGGTACGACGATCCACGGGTGAGCGGGCCGGAAGGGCGACCCTCGGCGGCCGACCCCGTTTCACGTGAAACCGACTACCAGGGTTGGCCGGGGAGCGGCGACTCCCGCGGCCCGTCCACGCGTCCGCCGGAGGGTGACCCGGCGGTCCGCCGGGACCTGCCCGGCCGACCGACCTCCTCCGTGCCGGCGAACGTCCCGCTGTCGCGGGAGCCGCACGACCCGACCGACGGGCCGGCGAACGCGCCCAGCGCCCGACCGGCCCCGGCGCGGGGCAACGCGGTCGTCCCCGGCCGGTACGAACCGCAGCCGCCGGTCTCGGGCGTGCCGCACCAGCCCGCCCCGCAGGCGGCCCCGGACGTGGTGGCCGGCGTGGTGGTCCCGTCCGACACGCCACCGATCACCGGCTACGACGCCGAGGCCGCCGGCAGCACGTACGTTTCACGTGAAACCCCGACGCGCGAAGAGGATGACCCACCGTTGGCTATGGAGGCTATGCGCGCCGTGCAGATCCTGAATCCCAGTGGCGAGGTGACCATGCCTCGCCCCGACCGGACCCGGGTGATGTGCGTCGCCAACCAGAAGGGCGGCGTGGGCAAGACCACGACCACGGTGAACCTGGCGGTGGCGCTGGCCCTGCACGGCAACCGGGTCCTGGTGGTCGACCTCGACCCGCAGGGCAACGCCTCCACGGGGCTGAACGTCCCGCACCACACCGGCATCCCGGACGTCTATGACTGCCTGATCGACAGCGTGCCGCTTGAGGAGGTGGCGCAGACCGTCGAGGGGATCCCGAACCTGTGGTGCGTCCCGGCCACCATCGACCTGGCGGGTGCCGAGATCGAGCTGGTCTCGGTGGTCGCCCGGGAGTCCCGGCTGGCCCGCGCCATCGCCGCGTACCCGGGGCACTTCGACTACGTCTTCATCGACTGCCCGCCGTCGCTCGGCCTGCTGACGGTCAATGCTCTGGTCGCCGCGCAGGAGGTGCTGATCCCCATCCAGTGCGAGTACTACGCGCTGGAGGGCCTCAACCAGCTGATCAACAACATCAACCTGGTTCGCCAGCACCTCAACCCGCGGCTCGAGGTCTCCACCATCCTGCTCACCATGTACGACCGGCGTACCCGGTTGGCCGACGCCGTGGAGCAGGACGTCCGGAACCACTTCGGCGACAAGGTGCTCCAGTCCGTCATTCCGCGGAACGTGCGGGTCTCCGAGGCGCCGAGCTACGGCCAGTCCGTCATGACCTACGATCCCGGTTCGCGGGGGGCGACGAGCTACTTCGAGGCCGCCCAGGAGATCGCCGAGCGGGGCGTCAAGGAGCCGGTGAGCCGGAATGCGTAGTGCGGAAGAGTCGCTGGGAGGCGTCGCATGAAGAACCGTCCTCGTGGCGGTCTGGGGCGAGGGCTCGGTGCCCTCATCCCCACCGGGCCGGTGCCGGGCAGCACCCCGGCGGCCACCGATGCCGAGAGCGGTCCCGCGACGGCCCCGGCCGTGCCGGTGGCCGGCGCGGCTGCCGCCATCGGAGTGCCCGTCCCGGTTGCGGAGCCCGAGCCGGAGCTGAGCCCGGTACCGGGAGCCCGCTTCGCCGAGATCCCCGTCGACGCGATCGTGCCCAACCCGAAGCAGCCGCGGCAGGTCTTCGACGAGGAGGCGTTGGAGGAGCTGAAGACCTCGATCCAGGAGGTCGGCTTCCTCCAGCCGATCGTGGTACGCCAGCTCGACGGCGAAAAGTTCGAACTCGTCATGGGCGAGCGGCGCTGGCGGGCGGCCCAGGCGGTGGGCCGGGAGAGCATCCCCGCGATCGTCCGAGACACCAAGGACGACGCGATGCTCCGCGACGCGCTGCTGGAGAACATCCACCGGGCGAACCTCAATCCGCTGGAAGAGGCGGCCGCGTACCAGCAGCTGCTGGAGGAGTTCGGCGCCACCCACGAGGAACTGGCCCGGCGGATCGGCCGGAGTCGACCGCAGATCTCGAACACCATCCGGCTGATGAACCTGCCGGCCCAGGTGCAGCGGCGGGTCGCCGCCGGGGTGCTCTCCGCCGGCCATGCCCGGGCGCTGCTCAGCCTGGACGACACCGAGGCGCAGGAGCAGCTCGCCAAGCGGATCGTGGCCGAGGGCATCTCCGTACGCGCCACCGAGGAGTTGGTGGCTCTGGCGCTGGCGGACGGCCCGGCCAAGACCCCGGCCGCCAAGCGCCGGTCGAAGCCGCACGCGCCGGCGTTGTCGGACCTCGCGGACCGGCTCTCCGACCGGTTCGACACCCGGGTGAAGGTCGACATCGGTCGCAGCAAGGGCAAGATCACCATCGAGTTCGCCACGGTCGACGACCTTGAGCGGATCGTGAGCATCATCGGTGTGGGGCAGGAGGAGGACCAGCCCGAGCAGTGACCCACCTCGTCGGCTTCGGCCGCGACGCCCCGCCCGGGGCGTCGCGGCCGAGTCGTTTCGGGGCTCCGTACCGGGGCCAGCGGAGCCAAGCTTGATCGTGGTGGCTGCGGAACCCTTCCTACGCCTCGCTCCGGGGTCGTCCGGGCCGGACGGCGGTTGGGGGACCGATCTTCTTGTCCGGCGGCTGTACGGGCCGCTGAGAGGCGGCAATGCTCGGCCCCTTCTCCGGCTCCGCGGGTGGCGGTGGGTCCGATCGGGTTTCTCCGCCCCCTGGGCGGAATGTGATTCCGCTCCGGGTGAGTCGGACGAACTGTTTCGCGTGAAACACCCACGTGGCACACCGGAGGTCTCCCGCGAGGCGGTTCCTCTCTCGCGACGGCGGTCCGTGGGGCTGACCGGAACGGTGGGCTGTGGTGCCTCGAGCACGATGCTCGTTTCACGTGAAACGACGCGCGGCGAAGGGGGGCTGAGCCGGGGCGGAGTCTCGCTTTCAACGGCGTCCGCGCCCAAGGCCCGGACGGGTCACCAGCGGGCTCGGCGTGGTCGTCGACCCCGAGGGCGGGTCTGCCGGATCTGCGCCACCGGACAGCGCACGGAGCGGAGGTGCCCGGCGCCCTTTTACCCCGGAGTTCGCCCACGGAGAGTCGGACGGTGGCAGCAAGGCGGTCCGGTGCCGACGGTCTGCCCGATCAATCGGCTCCAGCCGTGGTGACGCTCGACAGTCTCGTGCCGGGGCGGTGCACGGCCAGATCGCGGGCCGGGCCCCGACCGATCGACCGGGCCGGTCCAGTAGCGCCCGCTCGGCTGTCACCCGGTCCCCGGTCCGTTCGCCGCCGGATGCCCGCCCGCCGGGCCACCCGGCTGCCCGCTTCCCCGGCCGTCCACCGGCGCCCGGTTCCCCGGCCGTCCAACCGCCCCCGGGTCTCCGGCCGTCCGCCCGTACCCGGGTCCGCCGTCGTTCGGCCGCTCACCGGAATGCCCCGGGTGACGATGCCGGCCACCGTCAGATCGCCGGCCGTCGCGGGTCGACAGGGCGGGGTGGGTGCGGGTCCGTTGAGGGTGCCCCGCCGTTGGCGGCTCTCGCGGTGCTGCGGCATCCCGCCGTCGGCGGGCTCCGGCTCTCCGGCCCCGGGGCCTCCGCCTTCGGCCAGCGGCTCAGGCGTCGAGCGGTTCGCGCCGAGGCTCGACCATGGGCCGGGGATCCAACCAGGCGGCTCCCGGCCGGTCCGGTGTCGTGGTCCAGTTCCGCGGCCCGAGCCATGAACCTGATCCCGGCGCTCGCTCCCCGGGCTTCGGTCCGGCTGCGGCCACCGGTGCTTCGCGCCCCCGGCGCGCTACTCGATCTGCGGCTGCTCGACTCCCGGAAGCCGCCACACCGCCGGACGCCGGCCACACAAGCCGGCACGTCCTTGCCGGCCGAGCCGGCCCGGCCCGGTTGAGTCGCTACCCCTGAGGTGGCCGGCGGTCCGCGCGGCCCAAACGCCGTCGCCGGCCGACCTCGCCCGGCCCTCCCACCGGGGTGTGGGTGCGGACGGGCGGTGCCGTCCCCAATCGCCAGGGGCCCGACCCTGGCACGGCGGATCGTTCCGCGCGCCCGTGCCCGGCGACCCGACCGCGTCGACGGCGCCCGTGGACTTCTCCTGGCAGCCTCTCTTCATCACCGTTTCACGTGGAACACCGGACGGCGTTCCGGGTCGGCCGGATCCGCCGTGCCGCAAAGTAGCCGGCCGTCGGGAAGGCCGGCCGTCGGGAAGGCCGGCCGTCGGGCGGGGCCGGCCGTCGGGAAGGCCGGCCCCGGGAGCCGGCCGACGAGCGCCAGGACGTCCGGCGGCCGGAGTGAGGGCGGGCGGAGTGAGGGCGGGCGGCAATACCTCCGGAGGCGGCGCGTCGGCCCGTCGCGAACGCGGAGCGCTTCGGGGCCGGTACCAATCGGCGGTTCGGTCGTTGAGCAGAAGGTGGCCGCGCCCGGTGGACAACTCGCTCCGGCGGTGCCCCGCACTTATCCACAGTCGTTTTCCACAGGGCATCCCTGTTTCACGTGAAACAGCGCGGCGAAAGCCACGCTGACCTGTGGATGACGCGGTGTGGTGGTGATCTCAGCGGCCTGTGGACAACCCGGTGGACAACCGTCGCCGGGCCACGTCGGGCTGCTGCCGGTAACTGGCGATCGCCGATGAATCAGGTAGGGACAGGCGTCGCCGACTCGGTTAGGGTCAGCGTCGTGCAGGACACCCCTCCCTCAGTCCCGGACTTCACCCAATGGCCCTCCTTCCCCTTCGAGGGCGACATCCGCGTCAAGCAGCTCGACGATCCGGTGCCGGTCGAACCTCCCCGCCGAGGGGAGGGAAACCGGGAATGCACCGCCTGCAACGCGCCCGACGAGGCGTACATCTGGGTCGGCGAGCGGTGGCGGGTACGCGCGATGGACCGCCCCACCGGCCTTCCGATGGTGCTGATCCTGGAGTCCCGGTCCCACCTCGATCTCGGCGACCTGCCGAACCTGCTCGCCGCCGAGCTGGGTGTGATGACGGTCCGGCTCGAACGCGCCATTCGGTCGCTGGACGGCGTCGCCCGGGTGCACGTGAACCGGTGGGGCGACGGCTCCGCGCACCTGCACATGTGGTTCCTGGCACGGCCGTACGGGCGGCTGCAGCTGCGGGGCACCTTCCTGTCCCTGTGGGACTCGATTCTGCCGCCCATCAGCGAGTCGCAGTGGCGGGAGAACCTCGCCCTGGTCGCCGCCTGGCTGGCCGAGTTCGGCGGTCGTCCGCTGGCGGAGCCGCCACGGATCCAGTGGCAGGCACCATCGAGCCTGTCGGCGTCCCCCGCCGAGAGCGCGGAGTCCGGCGAGGAGGAGGCGGCCTCCGTGATCGAGGCGGCCGAGGAGATTCCGGAGCCCGCGGAGATTCCGGAGCCCGCGGAGGCTCCGAAGCCCGACGAGACCTTGGAACCGGGGGCGGGGCAGCCGGTGGCGGATGAGTCGAAGACCGGACAGCCGTAGGCCGGCTGAGGCAGAGCTGGCGGAGGTTAGCGGCGGCGGGCGGCGGCTCGGCTCACCAGCGAGCCGAGCACCCGGCCGAAGTCCAGCTCGGCGGCCTGGACGGCCAGCGGCAGCAGCGAGGTCTCGGTCATCCCCGGGGAGACGTTGACCTCCAGCACGTGCGGCTGCCCGTCCGAGCCGACGATCAGGTCGACCCGGGAGAGGTCGCGGAGGCCGAGCGCGGTGTGCGCGGCGAGGGCCGCTTCGGCCACCCGCTCGGTCGTCTCCTGGTCGAGCCGGGCCGGCGCGTGCCAGGTGGTGCGGCCCGCGGTGTAGCGGGCGGCGTAGTCGTAGACCCCGTTGCGGGGGACGATCTCCACCGGCGGCAGGGCCTGCGGGCCGTCGCCCAGGTCGACCACCGAGACGGCCACGTCCATCCCGGGCACGTACCGCTCGACCAGCGCCGTCTGGTCGTACGCGAAACAGCCGACCATCGCGGCCGGCAGCGACGCGGCGTCCCGGACCACGGCGGCACCGAGGCCGGAGCCGCCCTGCGCCGGCTTCACCATCAGCGGCACGCCGAGCCGGTCGACGATCCGGTCCAGCACGGCCACCGCACCCAGCTCGGAGAAGCGGTCGTGCGGCAGGGCCACCCAGTCGGGAGTGGGGATGCCGGCCTCGCGCAGCACCGCCTTCGCGGACGGCTTGTCCCAGGCGAGCCGGGAGGCGCGCGCGTCGCAGCCGACGTACGGCACGCCGCAGAGGTCGAGCACCCCGCGCAGCGAGCCGTCCTCGCCGGTGGCGCCGTGCAGGGCGATGACCACGGCGTCCGGCGGGTCGGCGGCCAGCGCGGGCAGCAGCGCCACGTCCGCGTCCCGCAGTTCGGCGTCCACGCCGACCGCCCGCAGCGCGTCGAGCACCCGGCGGCCCGATCGCAGCGAGACGTCCCGCTCGTACGAGAGCCCACCGGCGAGCACCAGCACGTGCAGCTCGTCGGCGGGGTCGGTCACGGATGCCTGGTTGGCAGGGCTGACGGCCATGCAGGAATCATGCCAAGTCGGGACCGGGCGTGTCCGAGCCGCCCTGCCGGCGCCGCGGCCCGGAGCCGCCGACCGCGCCGAAGACCTTGCGCATGGCGAGCTCCTGCTCCATCACCCCGGACAGCCGGCGGACGCCCTCCCGGATGCGCTCCGGGGACGGGAAGGAGAAGTTGAGCCGCATGTTGCCACCGCCCGTGCCGTCCGCGTAGAAGCCGGTGCCGGGCACGTAGGCGACCCGGGCGGCGATGGCGCGCGGCATCATCGCCTTGGAGTCGAGGCCGTCGGGCAGGGTCGCCCAGACGAAGAGGCCGCCGCCGGGGGTGGTCCAGGTGGTCCCCTCCGGCATCAGATCCGCCAGCGCGTCGAGCATCGCGTCCCGGCGCTCCCGGTAGACCTCGCGGTAGACCTTCAGCTGCTGGCGCCAGGGCATGGTGCCGAGGTACGTCGACACGGCGGCCTGCGCGTAGCCGCTGGGGCAGAGGATCTGCGCCTCGCTGGCGATGACCAGCTTGTCGCGGACCGCGTGCGGGGCGAGGATCCAACCCACCCGCAGACCCGGGGCGAAGGTCTTGGAGAAGGTGCTCAGGTAGAAGACCCCGTCGCGCCGGCGGGCCCGCAGCGGAGCCGGAGCCTCCCCCTCGAAACCGAGCTGACCGTACGGATCGTCCTCGACCACCAGCAGCCCGGCGCGCTCGCAGATGTCGAGCACGCGCTCCCGTCGCTCCTCGCTCAGCGTCACGCCGGTCGGGTTCTGGTAGGTGGGGATGGTGTAGAGAAACTTGACCCGCCGACCGGCGCGGGCCAGGTCGGCGATGGCCGTCTCGAGCGCCTCGGGAATCAGCCCTTCGTCGTCCATCGGGACGTGGGCAACCTGGGCCTGGGCGGCCTGGAACACCCCGAGTGCGCCGACGTACGTCGGGCCCTCGGCGAGCACCACGTCACCCGGGTCCAGGAAGAGCCGGGCCACCAGGTCGAGCGCCTGCTGGCCGCCGACGGTGACCACCACGTCCTCCGGTGAAGCGCCGCAGGAGGCGTCGATCCCGGAGAGGGCCATCACCTCGCAGATCCGTTCGCGCAGCTCCGGGGTGCCCTGGCCGATCCCGTACTGCAGGGTGGTCGCGCCGTGTTCGGCGCCGAGCCGGCCGAGCATCTCGCCGACCGCGTCCAGCGGCAGTGCCGCGATGTACGGTGCCCCACCGGCGAGCGAGACCACCTCCGGCCGGCTGGCCACCGCGAAGAGCGCTCGGATCTCGGAGGCGGTCATCCCCCGGACCCGGCGGGCGTACCGGTCGGTGTAGTCGTCGAGCGTCGTGCCGGTCATGACGTCACCTCGATCGGGTGTCGGCGGGGCTGCCGCCCGGTGTGGTACCCGCGATGCCGGCAACCATGGCGGCGCGGGCGCCGGTTGGTCGATCGTAGTCCGCCGCGGTCGGCACGGGAGGGGCCGTGTGGGTACGTCCACATCCCGGACCGGCCCTCCCCGTCTCGGGTGAGCGCTTGCGCGTCCACTCCCATAGCGTCGGGCGGGGGCGTACGATCGCTCGTCGGGGGCAGGGGAAGGCGGCGGCGTATGAGCACCGCGGTGGTTTCCGCTCCGAGCCTATTGGTGGGGATGCGCTGATGTCGCGACGTCTGGTCAGTCTGACCCTCGACACCCTCGAGGATCTGCCCCGCCCGTGCCGTGAGTGCGTCTACTGGGAGCTGGACCCGGTCTCCGCCGACCGGGCCTGCGCCGCGGGTGACCCGGGGCTGGAAAAGGAGGCCTGGGTCTCCCAGACCCTGCTGGAGTGGGGTTCCTGCGGCAAGCTCGCGTACGTCGACGGGATGCCCGCCGGTTTCGTCATGTACGCCCCACCCGCGTACGTCCCGCGCTCGATGGCCTTTCCCACCTCGCCGGTCTCCGCGGACGCCGCGCTGCTGATGAACGCCACCGTGGTACCCGCCTTCGCCGGGGGCGGGCTGGGCCGGATGCTGGTGCAGGGCGTGGCGCGGGACCTCACCAAGCGCGGCATCAAGGCGATCGAGGCGTTCGGGGATGCCAAGTTCGGCGACGGTACGGAGAACGACCCGACCCGGGCCTGCGTCGCGCCGGCCGACTTCTTCCTCTCGGTGGGCTTCAAGACCGTCCGCCAGCACCCGCGCTACCCGCGCCTCCGGCTGGAGTTGCGGACCGCGTTGAGCTGGAAGTCCGACGTCGAGTACGCGCTGGAGAAGCTGCTCGGCTCGATGAGCCCGGAGACGCTGCTCCGCCCGGTCCGCCCGGTCCCGGCCACCCGCGCCACGGGCTGACCGGCCCGCCGCGCCGGCGGGTCAGTCCACCACCGTGCCGGCGGCGACGATCGCCCGCAGCTCGCTGACGTCGATCGAGCCGGTCGGGACGTCCCGCTCGATCGGGAAGTACATCCGCTGCACGGCGGCGACGATCGCCTCCACGACCTTGTCCCGGAACCGGGGATCGACCAGCCGGCCCCGGTCCGCCGGGGAGGTCAGGTAGCCCACCTCGACCCGGACCGCCGGCATCTTCGTCAGCCGCAGCAGGTCCCAAGCCTTGGCATGGGTACGGCAGTCACGCAGCCCGGTCCGGGCCACGATCTCCCGCTGCACCAGCCCGGCCAACCGCTCCCCGGTGGCCGAGGTGACGCCGTTGTCGGTGCCGTAGTGGTAGGTGGCCACCCCGTCCGCGGCCGGGTTGGCGTGCCCGTCGGCGTGCAGCGAGATGAAGACGTCCGCGCCCAGCGAGTTGGCCAGTTCGGCGCGGTCGGCGTCCGGCAGGCAGTTCCGCGGCGACGGGCCCCGGGTGAGCTGCACCCGTACGCCCGCCGCGGCGAGCCGCCCCTCCAGCCGGCTGGCCAGGTCGTACACGATGTCGGCCTCGATCCAGCGCAGCGGGCCGTCGGGCACCACCTCGCCCGGGTCGGTGCCACCGTGCCCGGGGTCGATGACCACGGTCCGCCCGATCAGGGCGGGGCCGGCCTGGCGGATCGCGTCGGACTCGCGGAGCCACTGGGGGCGCCCGCCGACCACCTTTCGACCGAGGCGGCGCAGCGTGTTCATGGTGTGCGGGCCGCAGGCCCCATCGGGTTTGAGGCCCATCTCCCGCTGGAACTGGGCGACGGCGCGGGAGGTACGGATCCCGTAGATGGCGTCGGCGCGGCCGACGTCGTATCCCATCTCAAGGAGGCGTTCCTGGAGCGTCCGGACGTCCTCGCCGATCAGCGGCTCGGGCACGGCGTGGTAGAGGGTGCGGGCGCCGAGCCGCCAGCGGGCCGCGTCCAGCGCCCGCCAGGTCTCCGCGCCGACCCGCCCGTCCACGCTGAGGCCCCGGGACTGCTGGAACGCCCGCACGGCCCGCTCGGTCTCGGTGTCGAACTCGTCGCCGCCACCACCGGAGGGGAGCAGGTCGAGGCCGGTGAGGACGGTACGGATCTCGGCCACCGCGGGTCCCCGGTCACCGGGTCGGATCGGACGCACGACGACCTCCTCTGCGCGGACGCTGGCTGGCCGGAGACTCCGACGGAGGTGCGCGCCCCGGACTGGGCACGCCTACGGAGCGTACCGTGGCCGGTTACCGGGCGGCTTCATGTTCGGCCAGGTCAGGAAAGCCGGAACCCCCGCCGCCCGGGGACGGGCGACGGGGGTTCCGAGAATGTCGGGCGGCGGGTCAGAGCGCCGACTGGATGAGCCGGACCAGCTCACCCTTGGGCTTGGCCCCGGCGATGGACTGCACCGGCTCACCGTTCTTGAAGATGGTGAGGGTCGGCACGGACATCACCCGGTAGGCGCGCGCGGTCTCGGGGTTCTCGTCGATGTTGAGCTTGACGATGTCGACCTGGTCGCCCATCTCGCCGGCGATCTCCTCCAGCAGCGGCGACACCTTGCGGCACGGCCCACACCACTCGGCCCAGAAGTCGACCAGGACCGGCTTGTCCGACTTCAGCACGTCACTGGCGAAGCTGGCGTCGGTGACCGCCTTGGTTGCTCCCACTATGAACCCCTCCTCCGGGAACTGTTTCTGAAGATGTTTCAGGCTTGCAGGGTGGCGATGAAGCGCTCGGCGTCGAGTGCGGCAGCGCAGCCCGTACCGGCAGCGGTGATCGCCTGCCGGTAGGTGTGGTCCACCACGTCGCCGGCGGCGAAGACACCCGGCACGTTGGTCCGGGTGCTCGGTGCCTCCACCTTCACGTATCCCTCGTCGTCGAGCTCCACCTGGCCGCGGAACAGCTCACTGCGCGGGTCGTGACCGATCGCCACGAAGACGCCCGTGACGTCGAGCACCTTGCTCTCGCCGGTGTGCACGTTGCGGACCCGGACACCGCTGACCTTGCCGTCCTCGCCGAGGATCTCCTCGATCACGGTGTTCCACTCGACCTTGATCTTGTCATTGCCCAGCGCCCGCTCGGCCATGATCTTGCTGGCTCGGAACGAGTCCCGCCGGTGGATGATGGTGACCGACTCCGCGAACCGGGTGAGGAAGCTGGCCTCCTCCATCGCCGAGTCGCCGCCGCCGACGACCACGATGTGCTGGTTGCGGAAGAAGAAGCCGTCACAGGTGGCGCAGGACGACACACCGTGGCCCAGGTACTCCTGCTCGCCCGGCACGCCCAGCGGGCGCCAGGCCGAGCCGGTGGAGAGGATGACGGCCTTGGCCCGGTATGCGGTCTCGCCGACCCAGACGGTGCTGACCGTGTCGGAGCCGACCTCACCGGTGTCCTTCAACTCGACCCGGGTCACGTCGTCGGTCAGGAACTCGGCGCCGAAGCGCTCGGCCTGCTTGCGCATGTTGTCCATCAGCTCGGGGCCGAGGATGCCGTCCGCGAAACCGGGGAAGTTCTCCACCTCGGTGGTGGTCATCAACGCACCGCCGGACTGCACGCCCTCGATCACGAGCGGCTTGAGGTTGGCGCGCGCGGCGTACACCGCCGCCGTGTACCCGGCCGGCCCGGAGCCGATGATGATCAGGTTGCGGACCTCGTCCACTGCCGTCTCCCGATTTGTGTGTTCGTCACCGGCGCGCACCGATGTCCGATCCCGAGTGCCGACGGCTCAGCGGCGCCGGCGCCTGACTTGCAGAACGTCATCGTACGAAGCGGGGATTCCCGAGCCGGTCATCCGGTGGGTCACGTCACGCAGAACGGCATCCGCCGATGACCGCGCCCTCACCCTACCCGCGTACGGAACCGGGTGTCCGCGCCGGAGCCGGGTACACCGCAGTCCGGTCCGCTCGCCCACGCCCAGCGTGCGCCCGCTGGGTCGACGAAGGTCACCACCAGGGCGGGACTCCCCTGGAACGACGCGTAGTCGACCAGCTGCACGGTGATCGGCCCGGACCCGTGCTCGGCGTCGATCGCGGTCAGGCAGGCGTCCAGCGCCGCCGGCCGGGTGAGCCGTTGCAGCCCGGTGGGAGCGGAGCGCTGCCCGCCCTTTGGGGCCAGTCCCGGCCCGTGCGGGTCGGCCTTGGCCACCGACGGGCTGCCGAACGCGGTGACCGGGCCGCCGGACAGCCGATCCGGGGTGTAGTCGGTGCCGCTGCTGGCGGTGGGGACGGCGGTCCGGTAGGGCCCGTTGCGCCCCGCCGCCGGTGCCGCCTCGTCCCGCGCGGAACTTCCCGAGCCCCCGACGCCGGTGCCGGCCAGGTTGCTCAGCCCGAGCCCGACCGCGGTGATCGAGGCGGCCGCCACGGCGACCGGTGCGGCGATCCGGGCCCAGCGCCGCCCGCGTCGACCCGGCCCGGTGCGGCGACCCGGGCCGTCCGCCGGCCGGGTGGTGCCCGCGGCCCGGCGGCTACCTCCGGTCGGCTGGGCCGGCACCACCACGGGTGTCGCTCCGGCGGGCCGGGCCTCGCCCTCGACACCGGGCAGGTCGAGCGGCGCGTCCTCGGCCGGGGCCGGTCCGGCCCCGGCGAGCGCCGCCGTGATCCGGTCCGCCACGGCCGGGGGCAGTTCCGGCGCCGGGCCGGCCGCCCAGTCGGCCAGGTCGGCCCGCACCAGGTCCAGCGCCCGCACCAGCTCGGCGTACGCCTCGCCCCAGGCCGGGTCCGCCTCGACCAGCCGGGCGACGGTGTCCTGCTCCGGGGTGCCGTCCAGCGCCCCGCCGACGTAGTCGGCGAGCAGGTCGTGGTCGACCCCGCTGAACTCCCGGGCTGTCACGTCTCCTCCTGGCTGGCGTCCCGCCGGGGCCACCCCGACGTGGATCCGACGCCCTCGGGCGGGCGTGGGTTCCCCCCGGTGACCCGGCGCACGTCCGCCCCCTCGTCCGACCCGGTGCGCAGGTGCCCGAGGAGCACGGCCAACCGGGCCCGGCCCCGGGCGCACCGGCTCTTCACCGTCCCCTCGGCGACGCCGAGGATCCGGGCCACCTCGGCCACCGGGTACCCCTGCACGTCCACCAGCACCAGCGCGGCCCGCTGCTCGGCGGGCAACTCGGCGAGGGCCTGCCGGACCACCAGCGCGGTCTCGTGGTCGCGGGCTGGGGCGGCGGGTTCCACCCCGCCGGTGTGCCGGCCGGGCTCCCCGTCGGGGTGCACGCCGTCCGGCAGCGGGACGGTGGCGTGGGTCTGCCGGCGCCGTATCCGGTCCAGGCAGGCGTTCACCACGATCCGGTGCAGCCAGGTGGTGACCGCCGAGTCGCCGCGGAAGCGGGCGGCCGCGCGGTGCGCCGAGAGCATCGCGTCCTGGAGCGCGTCCGCCGCCTCCTCGCGATCGCCGGCGGTACGCAGGGCGACCGCCCAGAGCCGGTCCCGGTGCCGGTGGAACAGCTCGGCGAAGGCGTCCCGGTCACCGGCCACGTGCGCCCGCAGCAGGTCGAGGTCGGCGCGCCCGGCCGGCGGGCCGACCCCGGTCACCGGCTCGGGGGTACGCCCGCCGCGACCCGTCATCACCACGCCCGGGAGCGGCGGTGCGGGGGGCGCGGCGGCCGGTTCACGAGCCCTGGACCGTGATCTCCTGGACCCCCACCTTGTAGCCGCTGCCGCCGTCCTTCTCCGGCAGCTCGGTGATCCAGAAGAGCAGGTACCGGTACTTCTTCTCCGGGTCGAACCCGTTGAACGTCATCTTGGTGCCGTCGTGCTGCTCGAACGGCTGGCCGATGGCGGTCTTGTAGCTCTCCACGAGCTGCTTGTCGCCGGCCGACGTGGAGGGGAACTCGGCGGTGCCGGCGAGAAGCTGAGCGGAGGCTCCGGTGGCGGAGAGCACGGCCTGCACCGACTTGACGGTGTGCGGGGAGCCGAGGTCGATCCAGACCCCCATGCCCCGCTTGAGGTTTCCGAAGTTCGCCCGGGTGTAGGTGTCGGTATCCCAGCCCTCGTCGAGGTTGCCGTCGATCACCTTCTCGGCGTCGTCCAGCTCGTCACGGGACTTGCTGTCCGGGTCGATGATCCGGACGTCCTCGACCGGAAGCTGCCGGACCTCCGGGGCCGGGCTGGCGTCGGAGGAGGACGGCGCGCTGCTGGACGGGCGGGCCACCGGCTCGGTCTTCGGGTTCTTGTCGTCGCCGCCCAGGGCGCTGATCCCGATGAGCAGCCCGACCAGGGCGACCGCCAGCAGGCCGGCGATGCCCAGGGCGACCTTGCGGCCACCGACGGAGGCCAGCGGCGACGGCTCCTCACCGGTGTCGGCGGTGAACCGGAGCGGGCCGGCCTGCTCCAGGAAGTGGTCCTCGACGGGGATGTCCAGCCGGCTCAACTCGGCCGCGAGCACGTCCGACGAGGGCGGGGCGATCTCCGGGTCGAGCAGGTCCATGGTGAGGTCGTCGAGGTACGCCGGCACCCCGGCGCGCACCTGGCGGGGCGCGGCGATCGAACCGGCGGCGTCGCGGACCGCGTCGGGAAGGGCGGCCCGGCCGTGCCCGGCGGTGGCGCCGTGCAGCGGGGCCTCGCCGTGCGGCCAGTGCCCGGTCAGCGCGAAGTAGAGCACCCCGCCGACCGCCCGGATGTCGGTCTCCTGGCTGTCCGCGCCGTCGGTACGCGCGTCGGCGAGCACCACCCGGCCGTCGTCGCTGATCATCACGGTGCCGGGGTGGATGTTGCCGTGCACCATCCCGGTGGCGTGCACCGCGGCGAGGGCGCTGGCCACCGCGTTGCCGATGGCGGTCGCCCGGGCCGGGTCCAGCGAACCCTCCTCGGCGACCAGCTCGCGCAGCGACCGGCCGTCCACCCACTCGCGGACGACGTACGCCCGGTCGGCCTCGTCGATCGCGTCGTAGACACCGACCAGATTGGGGTGGATCACCCGACTGGCCGCCACGGCGGCCTGGAGCATCTCGGTGGCGGAGTCGCCACCCGGGTAGCGGAGGACCACCGCGACGGGACGGCGCAGCACGACGTCGACCCCGCGCCAGACCAGCCGGCCCGCGCTGTCGTTGTTGATGTGCTCGACCAGCTCGTACCGCTCGGCAAGGATCTCACCGGCTGTGGGAGCACCGAAGGTCATGACCGGAGGGGCGTTCTCCTCCGCCTCCTGACCCTCGCCGACCTGGGTCACCCGTCCTCCCTCGGTGATCGTGTCGATCGATGGACCCGTGCTGCTGGGCATGTGGCTTTCCGCTCTGCCTTCGAAGGCACTGGCAGACCGGTGCCGACGCCCACGTCGGAACCTGCCGTACCCGTCGAGAGCGACCTTACCCGGGATGCCCGGTTCTTCGACATGTCATCTTCCCGCCGTAGCCGGCGAGACGCCAGTGACGACGGTGGCCGACCGCAATTCGGTCGCGTCCAGCCTCGTCACTGACAACACGCTCCAGCCAATCTAGAGGTTGACGGCAAGTAGTCGGCGCAGGGGCACACCGGTGTCTGCGGCCGTGCAACTCAGCTGGGCATTCCCCCGGATCGGGCCACCCACCCTCATCCTTACGGATGGTTGTCCACAGGCCGAGAGGTCCACTGGGCGGCGCAAGTCCGAGTTATCCACAGCCGTATCCCCAGGCTGGTGATCCTCGTTCACCGTCCGTCATCAGCGCCGGTCAGCGACCCAGGCGACGCCGCACCATGCCGACCACCTCGGTGATCTCGCCGATCCGCAGCACCATGGCCAGCCCGAGATACGTCGCGCCGATCACCGCGCCGCCGATCACCAACTGGACGGCCGCCGCGAGCCAGCTCAGGTCTGCCGGGTCGCCGGGCAGCAGCTTCACCACCAGCAGGCCGACCAGCGCCGCCCCGAGCGCGGCGACGAGCACCCGGCCCATGGTGCGCATGATCCCGCCGAGCCCGATCCGACCCACCCGGGGACGCAGCAGTACCGCCGAGACGATCGCCGCCGCCAGGTACGAGACGGCGTTGCCGAGCATCATGCCGGCCGCCGCGAAGGTGGCCGAGAAGGCGAGGAAGAGCCCCACCTGAAGCAGCACCCGCAGCGCCACCACCGGGATGTTGACCAACGCTGGGGTGCGGGTGTCGGGCAGCGCGTAGAAGGCGAAGGTGAAGAGCTGGCTGATCGCGAACGGGACCAGGCCCACCGCGGCGACCAGCAGCACCGTCGACGTCGCGCGGGCGTTGGCGCCGCTGAATGCGCCGTACTGGAAGACGACCCGGGCGATCGGGCCGGCCAGCACCGCGTAGCAGATGGCGACCGGGGCGAGCACCGCGGTGACCATCCGAGTGCCCCGGGACAGGTCGGCGGTGAGGTCGCGGAAGCGGCCGTCCGCAGCGGAGGCGCTCATCCGGGGCATCAGCGCGGTGATGATCGAGACGGCGATGATGCCGTGCGCCATCATCAGCAGCAGGAAGACGTTGTTGTAGATCAGGATGCCGGCCCGGCTCTTGCCGTCGCCGTCGTCGCCGGCCGCCCTGGTGAGCAGATTGACCACCACGAAGAGGCCGAGCTGGTTGACCGCGACGTAGCAGAACATCCACCCGCCGAGCTTGGCCAGCTCGCGCAGCCCCAGCTCGCGGAAGTCGTACCGCCACTTCCAGCGGAAGCCAACCTTGCGCAGCGCCGGCAGCAGCCCGGCGGCCTGCACCGCCACGCCGAGCAGGGTGCCGCCGCCGATCAGCAGGATCCGGCCCCAGCCCATCTCCGCCGGCTTGAGGATCTTCGCGCCGAAGACCGCGATGTAGAGGGCGCAGGTGCCGATGACGACCAGGTTGTTCAGGATCGGCGCCCACATCGGCGCGGCGAAGTGCCCCCGGGTGTTCAGCACCGCAGCGATCAGCGCGCTCACTCCGGTGAAGAACAGCATCGGCAGCATCAGGTAGGACAGGTTGTTGACCAGGCCCGTGTAGTCGGGGCCCTTGCCGCTGGCGTAGAGCGCGGTCAGCACCGGCGCCAGGATCACCGCGATCAGCGCGGCGGCGGCCAGCGCGATCACCGCCAGGCTGAGCAGCCGCTGGGCGTACGCCTCGCCCCGGTCCGGGTCGACCTTGCGGCGGCGCACCAGCACCGGGATCAGCACGCTGGTGAGCACCCCGCCGAGCAGGAACTCGTACACCTGGTTGGGCAGGAACTGGGCGGTGGTGTAGGCGTTGCCGACCAGGCCGCCGCCGAGGGCGGCGCCGATCATCAGGTTGCGGATGAAGCCCGTACCCCGGCTGACCAGGCTCCCGACCGCCATCACCGCGCTGTTCGCGGCGGCGCTGGTCTCGGCGACCACCTCCTGCGGCGGCGCCACGGCCTCCGCCGCCGGCTGGTTCAGCGGCTCGGCCGAGATGAAGGTGGCCTCGTCCTCCGGCGGTCGGCCGCCGCTGTGCGCGTTGGCGCTGCGGTAGAGACCGCCGCTCATCTCCAGCCTCCCAGGGGTACGTCCGAGCCGGACCTCCGGGCCCGCACGCCCAAGACGATAGTCAACCTCGGTGGCTTACCCGCGCCCGGCGCGGTTGATCCCGTCCCGGACCGATAGTCTGGCGATCCCATGTCCGAAGCCTCCGCATCCCACGCCGTCGACCGCCGTGAGCTGACCGCTGCGCAGCGCAACGCCGTCGCCGAACTGCTCCGCGTCTCACCGGTCGCCGATGAGCTGGGCCGGCGCTTCGCCCGGGCCGGTCACGAACTGCACCTGGTGGGCGGGTCGGTGCGCGACGCCCTCCTCGGCCGCCTCGGCGAGGACCTCGACTTCTGCACCGACGCCCACCCCGACCAGACCCTGAGGATCGTCCGGGGCTGGGCGGAGTCGATCTGGGAGACCGGGCGGGAGTTCGGCACCATCGGCTGTCAGCGCGACGGGCTCCGCCTGGAGATCACCACCTTCCGGGCCGAGGCGTACGACCAGGTCAGTCGCAACCCGATCGTCGAGTACGGCACCAGCCTGGAAGACGACCTGAAGCGCCGCGACTTCACCGTGAACGCGATGGCGGTCAGCGTCCCCGACCACCGGTTCACCGACCCGCACGGCGGCCTCGCCGACCTGGCCGCCAAGATCATCCGTACCCCGGGCACGCCGCGGGAGTCCTTCGGCGACGACCCGCTGCGGATGCTGCGCGCGGCCCGGTTCGTCGCCCAGCTGCGCTTCACGGTCCATCCCGAGGTCCGCACGGCGATGACCCGGATGGCCGAGGACCTGGACCGGATCACCGCCGAGCGGATCCGGGACGAGTTCACCAAGCTGCTCTGCGGCGCCGACCCGATCACCGGGCTGCGGCTGCTGGTCGACACCGGGCTGGCCGAGCGGTTCCTCCCCGAGCTGACCGGGCTGAAGCTGACCATCGACGAGCACGCCCAGCACAAGGACGTCTACGAGCACACCCTCACCGTGGTCAGCAACGCGATGGCGCTGGAGGAGGACGGCTGCGACTTCGTGCTGCGGATGGCCGCCCTGATGCACGATGTCGGCAAGCCGGCCACCAAGGCGGTCGGCCCGGACGGCCGGGTCAGCTTCCACCACCACGAGGTGGTCGGCGCCCGGCTGACCAAGACCCGGCTGAAGGCGCTGCGCTACCCCAAGGACGTGACGTCCCAGGTGGTCAAGCTGGTCGGCCTGCACCTGCGCTTCTACGGGTACGGCCGGGGCGAGTGGACCGACTCGGCGGTCCGCCGGTACGTCACCGACGCCGGCGAGCTGCTCACCCGCCTGCACAAGCTGACCCGCTCCGACTGCACCACCCGCAACCGGCGCAAGGCGGCCCAGCTCGCCTCGGACTACGACGCGCTGGAGGAGCGGATCGCCCGGATCGCCGCCGAGGAGGACCTGGCCCGGGTCCGCCCCGACCTGGACGGCAACGCGATCATGGAGCTGCTCGGCGTACCGCCGGGACCGGTGGTGGGGAAGGCCTGGCAGCACCTCAAGGAGCTGCGGCTGGAGCGCGGCCCGCTGGACCGCGACGAGGCCGAGGCGGAGCTGCTGCGCTGGGCCCGGGAACAGGGCGTCATCTCCTGACTGCTTGTTGAGAAGGCCCCGGTACGACGACTGGCGTCGTACCGGGGCCTTCTTTGCCGGTCAGGCGTCGACGGCGGGCTTGGTACTGCCGTTGCCGTTGCCGTGCGCGCTGCCGAGCCTGGCGAGCAGGCCGGCCAGGTCGATGCCGGTCAGGTCGCTGCCGAGCTGGAGCCCCTGCGCCACGTTCCCGGCCACCGACTTCGTCAGCGAGGAAGCGCCGTCGGTCGAGATGACGGTCATCTTGTCGATCGCACCGATCGGGGCGCTCGCCGCCTCGACCACCTGCGGCAGCACCTTGACCAGCAGGTCCAGCACCGCGGCCTCGCCGTACGCGGCGAACGCCTCGGCCTTGCGGGCCATCGCGTCGGCCTCGGCCTGTCCCCTGGCCAGGATGGCCGCCGCCTCGGCCTGGCCCTCGCGCTCGACCGCCTCGGCGATCGCGCTGCGCCGGCGCTGCTCGGCCTCACCCTCCTTGGCGCCCTCGATCGCGTTCGCCTCGGCGAGCGCGGCCCGGCGGGCCCGCTCGCCCTCACCGGTGAGGCGGGCCTGCTCGGCGGCGGCCTGCGCGGCGGCGATGGTCCCCTGCCGCTGGGCGTCCGCGCTGAGCACCGCCGCGTTGCGGGCCGCCTCGGCCTCCTGCTCGACCTTGTAGCGGGCCGCGTCGGCCGGCTTGCGCACCTCGGTGTCGAGCTGCCGCTGCTTCAGCTCGGCGTTCCGCTCGGCCACCTTCTGCTGCTCGGAGAGGATCGCCTGGTCCCGCTCGGCCTGGGCGAGCGGGCCGGCCGCCGCCGACTTCGCCTTCGCCGCGTCGATCTCGGCCTGGATGGCGGCCTGCTTGAGCGCCAGGTTCCGGTTCGCCTCGGCGATCGCCTCCTCGGCGAGCAGCCGCTCCTGCTCGGCCTGCTGGCGGGCCCGGGCCTCCGCGATGGCCGCGTCCTTGAGCACCCGGGCCGCCTCCGGCCGGCCCAGGTCCTGCAGGTACGAGCCCTCGGCCAGGATGTCCTGGAGCTGGAAGGTGTCCAGCACCAGGCCCTGGTTGGTCATCGAGTGCTCGGCCTCCTCGGCGACCGCGCTGGCGAACGCCGCCCGGTCCCGGATGATCTCCTCGACGGTGAGCCGACCCACGATCGAGCGGAGCGCGCCGGCCAGCACCTCCCGGGTGAAGTTGTCGATCTCATCCTGCTGGTGCAGGAAGCGTTGGGCGGCGGCGCGGATCGCGTCCTCGGTGCCACCGACCTTGACGATGGCGACGCCGTGCAGGTCGGTACGGATCCCCTGCTTGCTCACCGCGCCCCGGATGCTGACGTCGATCCGGCGGCTGGACAGGTCGAGGGACTGGAGCTTCTGCACCACCGGCAGGACGAAGACCGAGGCGCCGAGCACCACCTTCTGCCCGGACATGTCGGTGGACCGCCCGCCGTCGGCGGTCTGGGTGGTCCGACCCTTGCGGCCGGTGACGATGAACGCCTGGTTCGGACCGGCCACCTTGATCCGGGAGAGCACGAACAGGACGAGGAGGACGGCGAGGAGGACCGCGCCGCCGATGGCGACGAGCAGAGGCATGGGCGTTCCCGTCTGTGCGAAGGAATCAGTAGGTCTCGACGTGCACGCTGGTCTCGCTGAGCGTCTCGACCACGAAGATCCGGGTGCCGACCGGGAGCGGATGGTCGGCACGGGCGTTGAGCTTGACCGGTTGACCGGCGAGCCGCACCCGCACCTCGCCGTAGCCGTCGGCCGGGATCGGGGTGACCACCAGGCCGGTCGCACCGACCAGGTGGTTCCGGGTGGGGGTGGTGTCGGTCCGCATGTTGCGGGCCGCCCGGCTGAGCCGGGCCGCCAGCCAGGCGGTGGGCACGGCGGCGACCGCCCCACCGGCCACCGCCGCCGCGACCATTCCGGGGGTACGCCCGCCGAGCAGCTCGTTGACGATGGCGGCGCCGAAGCCGAAGGTGCCGGTGAACCCGGCGACCGCCTCCAGCGACACCGGGCCGTCGACGTCAGGGTGGCCGATCTGCAACAGCCCCGAGCCGACCAGCGCGAGGGCCAGCACGGCGACCCCGGCACCGCCGATGATCAGGAAAATGAGCGTCCCGGTGGCCACGACCTGCACGGTATCGACGACACGCAAGGTCCGGACCGGCCGAACGGTCAGCCCGGGGCGACGGTCAACTCAAGATCGACCAGCTTCCTCGGTAGCGGCTGGCGGACCAGTGTCCGGCCGGCCGGATCGGCGAGCGCGAAGTCTCCGGCCCCGAAGGGAAGACGGTAGAGCAGCCGGTCGTCGCCGACCCAGACGACGTCGGCGGAAGGCAGCGGGTTGACCACCCGGCCGGTCGCCGTCTCCACCAGCAACGGCTCCTGCTGCCCCTGCACGACCACGAGCTTCCCGTCCGGTGACCAGGCCTCCGGGCGGGCGGGCTCACCCGGCATGGTGATCAGACGGGTGGGCCGGCCATCGTCGGCTGAGAAGACCTGCACGCCCTTGGCGAGATCCCGCGGGGAGCTCTCCGGTCCCTTACGGGCGGCCAGAGTGAGCCCCACCTCCCGGCCGTTCGGCAACCAGATGAAGTCGCAGAAGTTGGCGCAGGGCCAGCCCAGCGGGCCGTTCAGCAGATGGGTCTTCCTGGTGCCGTCCGTGTCCAGCACGATGAAGCCGAAGTGGTCGACCCGGTGGGTGGTGAAGAGCAGCCGCCGCCCGTCCGGTGACCAGCGCGGCACGGAGAGCGCGCCATCGACCCGGTACCACCGGGTCTTCCCGCTGGCCAGGTCGATCAGGCCGACGTCCTTCGGCCGGTCGTCGTCGTGAATCGCGACCAGTGAACCGGTGGGCGCCGGGAAGATGCCGTCGTAGCGGTCGGTCGTAATGTAGCGGCCCCGCTTCCGGTCCAGCAGGAAGCCGTAGCCCGACCCGCCGGCGCGCTGCGCCCGGGTCACCACCCAGCCACCGGGTAGTACCAGCGGCTTCGTGGCCCAGTCCGCCCCTGGCGCGGCCAGCCGGGTCGGGGAGGGGGTGACCGTCGGGGTCGGCGTCGCGGGCGGGGTGGGCGGGTCCGGTCGGAGCAGCACGAAGGGCAGGGTCATCGCGGTGGCCGCCACCAGCGTGGCGGCGGCCGTGGCAACCCGGCGGCGACGGCGCAGCCGGCGACCCCGGTCGAGCGCGCGGGCGGCGAGGTCGGGCACCGGCCCCGCCCCGTCCGCGAGGTCCAGCACGGCCGCCCGCAGCGTCTCGTCCAGCGTCCTGGTCATCGGGTCACCTCCGCACGGTGGGTCAGCTCGTCCAGGCCGGGCACCAGCTGCCGGAGCCGGGTCAGGGCCTTGGCGCTCTGGCTGGCCACCGTGCCGGCCCGGCAGCCGAGCAGGGCGGCGGTCTGTTCGACGCTGAGGTCCTCCAGGTAGCGGAGGGTCAGCACGGCCCGCTGGCGGGGTGGCAGCGCCCGCAGCGCCTCTCGCAGCAGCAGCCCCAGGTCGGTGTCGGGGCCGACGGCCGCCCGCTCCGGCAGCTCCGCCACCGGGACCTCCGCGCGTCGCCCGCGCCGTCGCCAACCGGAGACCTGGTCGTGGTAGAGGATTCGTTTCACGTACGGCTCGGCGTCGCCCCGGATCCGCGGCCAGCGGGCGTACGCCTTGGCCAACGCGTTCTGCAGCAGGTCCTCCGCCGCGTGCTGGTTGCCGGCGAGCGCGTACGCGACCCGGAGCAGGGCGGGACCCCGTTCCGTCACGAACGCGGTGAACTCCCCGTCGATGACCTCTGCCACCGTCCACCTCCGGTACCTCAGACGCGGTCCGGCTGCGGAAGTTTGCCTCATCGGCGCAGAAAGTTCGGCCCGACGAGCCGCGACGCCGCCCGGTGGTGAAGGGTTCACACTGTGTGGCCCGTCAGGCTACCCCGCCGACCGGACGGGACGGAGAAGAGTGATGTCGTCCGACACCCGTACCACTGCGGGGATCCTGCTGATCACCGTTGTGGCGGTCGCCTACGGCGGCCTGACCCTCCTCGTTCACCTGGCCCGACGCCGGCCCGGCTACCTGGACAACCCGGTCCGGCGCGGACTGTGGACGGCCGGCCACGCGCACGCCGGCGTCCTCGTGCTGCTGGTCCTGGTCGCGCTGCCCTACGTCGACCAGACCGCAGCGTCCGACGGCATGCGCACGCTGATTCGGACGCTGCTGGTCGCGGGGCCGATCCTGATGCCGCTGGGCTTCTTCCTCTCCGTGCCCGGTCCCGCGGACACCCGGCCGAACCGGCTCATCTGGCTCACCGTGGCCGGCGGGGTGAGCCTGGGCGTCGGCGCGGTGCTGCTCGGTGTCGCGCTGCTCTGACGGCCCGGTGGTGGCGGCAGGGGCAGCGGAGGGACAATCGGTTTCATGCGCTGGACCGTGCTCGACTCGCCGATCGGCGAGTTCTCCGTCGCCACCGACGGCGTGGCCGTCCGCGCGGCACATTTCGGGCGGGTGGAGTCGGCGACCGAGGAGCCCGGCGACGAGCTCGCCGGTCGGGTGCTGGCCGAGCTGCGTGACTACTTCGCCGGGGAGCTGACCGAGTTCAGCGTCCCGGTGGCGGTGCTGCGCGGTTCGGAGTTCGAGCGAGCGGTGTGGCGGGAGATGACCCGCATCCCCTACGGCGAGACGCTCACCTACGGCGAGGTGGCGAAGGCGGTGGGTGACCCGGGGGCGGCCCGGGCGGTCGGGGTGGCCTGCAACCGCAACCCGATCCCGGTGATCGTGCCCTGCCACCGGATCGTCGGGGCGGGCGGCAAGCTGGTCGGCTTCGGCGGCGGCCTGCCGCGCAAGGTGACCCTGCTGGAGCTGGAGGCGGCGGTGGCGCTGCGCCACGCCTGGTCCTGACGCACGCCGACGAAAGGGGCCGGGTCCGTGCGGACCCGGCCCCTTTCGCTGCTCGTCAGCGCGTCAGCGCTCGACCTCGCCGGCGATGAACGCCTCGACGGCGGCGTGCGCGTCGTGGTCGGCGTACTGCTCCGGCGGGGACTTCATGAAGTACGAGGAGGCGGAGAGGATCGGGCCACCGATCTTCCGGTCCAGCGCGATCTTCGCGGCCCGGACGGCGTCGATGATGACACCGGCCGAGTTCGGGGAGTCCCACACCTCGAGCTTGAGCTCGGCGTTCAGCGGGGTGTCACCGAAGGAGCGGCCCTCCAGGCGGATGTACGCCCACTTGCGGTCGTCGAGCCACGGCACGTGATCGGACGGGCCGATGTGCACGTCGCTCTTCAGCATCTCGTGCGGGATCTGGGAGGTCACCGACTGGGTCTTCGAGATTTTCTTCGAGACCAGGCGGTTGCGCTCCAGCATGTTCATGAAGTCCATGTTGCCGCCGAAGTTGAGCTGGTACGTGCGCAGCAGCTCGACCCCGCGGTCCTCGAAGAGCTTCGCCAGGGCGCGGTGCACGATGGTGGCACCGACCTGGCTCTTGATGTCGTCGCCGACGATCGGCAGGCCGGCGTCGGTGAACTTCTTGGCCCACTCCGGGTCGGAGGCGATGAAGACCGGCAGGGCGTTCACGAACGCGCAGCCGGCGTCGATCGCCGCCTGGGCGTAGAACTTGTCGGCCTGCTCGGAGCCCACCGGCAGGTAGGAGACGACCACGTCGACCTGCGCGTCACGCAGCGCCTGGGCCACGTCGACCGGCTCGACGTCCGACTCTTCGATGATCTCGCGGTAGTACTGGCCGAGACCGTCGAAGGTCGGCCCGCGCTGCACAGTGACGCCGGTCGGCGGCACGTCGCAGAGCTTGATGGTGTTGTTCTCGCTGGCCACGATGGCCTCGGCGAGGTCCATGCCCACCTTCTTGGCGTCCACGTCGAACGCCGCGACGAACTTCACGTCCGAGACGTGGTAGTCGCCGAAGGTGACGTGCATGAGACCCGGGACGCGGTCGTTCGGGTCGGCGTTCCGGTAGTACTCCACGCCCTGCACGAGGGACGAGGCGCAGTTACCCACACCGACGATGGCGACGCGGACGGAGCCCATAGCGTCTGCCTCCTTCTTCTTCATCACGGCCGCTCTTTCCTGGACTCTCCAGGCGGGGGCGGGCTGTCGTTTTCTCGTCGGCCGCCGGCCGTCCCGGGTTCCGGGACCGTCGGGGCTCGGCCGGAGCGCTCGTTGGCGATGAGCTCCTCCAGCCAGCGAACCTCGCGCTCACAGGCGTCGAGCCCGTGGCGTTGCAGTTCCAGGGTGTACGCGTCGAGCCGCTCGGCCGCCCGGCCGAGCACGTCACGAAGGCCCTCGCGACGTTCCTCGATCTTCCGACGGCGACCTTCCAGGATCCGGAGCCGGGTGGCCTGGTCGGTCCGGGCGAAGAACGCGAAGTGCACCCCGAAGCCCGTGTCGTCGTACGTCTCGGGCCCAGCCTGCGCTATCAGCTGGGCGAAGCGTTCCTTGCCCTCCGCGGTAATGGTGTAGACCACCCGACCTCGTCGGCTGGTCAGCGCGGGAACCTCCTCGGCGGTCGCGGGCGTCTCGGCGGCTTCGGCGATCCAGCCCGCCGCCTGCAGCCGGCGCAGGGTCGGGTAGAGGGAGCCGTAGCTGATCGCCGCCCGGATGGCGCCGAGCTTGGCGGTCAACTCCTTGCGCAGTTCGTAACCGTGCATCGGAGCCTCCTGCAGGAGGCCCAGGATGGCGAACTCGAGCACGGGCCACCCCTTCTTACCCCCGGCGCGGAGCGGTAACCGCCGCGATGTATCGGACCGATACATCGCACGTTAGCGGAGACGCATGATCAGGGCAAACCCCTGTTTACGCACTTCTGTCATCACGGATCGTGACGGTGGTCGCCTCGCCCCGCCGGACCGCGTACCCTTTGCCGCATGCGTACGCAGCGCCAGGTCGTCGACTACTCGCTTCAGAAGCGAGCGGTGCTGCGTGAGCTCCTCGCCGGCCGGATCGGCACGTACGACGTCTGCGATGCCTCGCCGTACCTGAAGAACGCCGCCCGGTTCCACGGCGAGCCGACCGAGGAGCGCTGCCCGATCTGTCGCAGCGACAACCTCATCCACGTCCACTACATTTACGGCGACGAGCTCAAGCAGTCCGCCGGCCAGGCGCGTACCCGGGCGGAGTTGCCCGTCCTGGCGATGACGCTGCGTGAGTTCCAGGTCTTCGTGGTGGAGGTGTGTCCCGGCTGTGACTGGAACCATCTCGTCGAGCAGTTCCTGCTCGGCCGGGACGGCCTGGCCAGCGGCGTCGAGGACGGATCGGAGCAGGAAGCGGTGAGCGGCGCGTCCGCCCCGAACGGTGCCACCCCTCGTCGAAGGCGAGAGGCGCAACGGTGAATTCGGCTGTCCGGGTCGAGTCCCGCCAGGCGGGTGGGTGGCGTATCCGACAGCTACGACGTCTGATTGGTCCGAATGGGTCGGATTTGACGGCTGCGCCCCGGCACGCCCGCGGTGTAGCGTCTCGTGTTCCAGCTCACGGCAACCCGGTGGTGGCGCCCCCGCGTCCCACCGCGACCGGCAGGGTGTGAGGAATGAACTACGGCGATCCCAGTTCTTCGCGTGGGCGGGCCCAGATCCCGGGCCCGAACGGCGACCCCGATTCGCCAGGGAGCCAGCGCGGGAATGGTTGGTCATCCGGCTCCGAGGGCCGTGCCGCCGTGCCGCCGTATGGCGCGTCCGGCGGGCGCGCCTCGGTCGGCGGTGCGGCCCCGGCGCCCCGCGGCGCCTCGGGCTCGGCCTCGGTGGGGCGGGCCGGCGCTGGCCGCGCCTCGGTGCCGGTGTCCCCGGCTCCCGGCGGCACCGGTCGCGCCTCGGTCCCGGTTTCTCCGGCGGGTCCCGCCGGCCGGGCCTCGGTCGGCGCGGCGAGCGTGGGTACGGCCGGTCGGGCGAGCGTCGGCTCGGCGGCCGTGGGCGGCCGGGCCGCGGTGGCCCGCGCCGGTGTGCCCGGCATGGCGGGCGGCGGTCCGGGTGGACCGGGCGGGCCGGGCGGGCCGGGCGGGCCGACGGGACCCGGCCGGGGTGGTCGCGGTGGCGATCCGGGGGCGGCGGCCCGGGCGAAGAAGCGTCGGCGGATCAACATGCTGATCGCCGGCTTCGCCGTCTTCATCATGCTCGCCGGCATCGGCGTGGTCGGCTTCACCTGGTACTCGACCAACGTCATCCTCCCCGAGGACACCATTCCGCCGCTGTCGACCACGATCTACGACAAGACCGGCAAGACCGCCATCGCCAAGGTCGGCGACCAGAACCGCCAGCTCATCACCATCAAGGACATCCCGGAGTACGTGCAGCACGCGGTCGCCGCGGCCGAGGACCGGAACTTCTACCGGCACTCCGGCGTGGACTACAAGGGCATCGCCCGCGCCGCCTGGAACAACTTCACCGGCGGCGACAAGCAGGGCGCCTCGACCATCACGCAGCAGTACGCCCGCAACGCGTTCGACAACCTCAACCAGGACACGTACGGCCGCAAGGTGAAGGAGGCGATCCTCGCCTCCAAGCTGAACGACCGGTACGACAAGCCGACGATCATGCAGCACTACCTGAACGTGATCTACTTCGGCCGGGGCGCGTACGGCATCGAGGCCGCGGCGCAGACCTACTTCGGCAAGCACACCAACCAGCTGACCGTGGCAGAGGCCGCGGTGCTCGCCGCGCTGATCAAGCAGCCCGAGCCGAGCGCCACGCACAAGGGCTACGACCCGGCGATCAACCCGCAGGCCGCGCTGGACCGGTGGAACTACGTCATCCAGGGCATGATGACCGAGAAGTGGCTCGACGCGCCCGGCACACCGCCGCACCCCACGGAGTACCCCAAGACGGTGAAGAAGTGGGACCCGAAGAAGGGCAACGGGGCGGACTTCGGCGTCAACACGCCGTACGGCAACGTGATCAACTATGTCTCGCAGGAAATGCGCGAGATGAACCTGTGCACCGACGACGAGGCCGCGGCCACCCCGCAGCGGCCGCTCTGCTCGCAGGCGCTGAGCCGGGGTGGCTACCGGATCACCACCACCATCGACAGGAAGATGCAGGAGGCGGCGCTCGCCGCGGCCCAGCGGGCCAAGAAGGGCTCTGAGCTGTACAAGCAGCCGAAGAACCTGATGGCCGCAGTGGTGGCGATCGATCCGAAGACCGGTGCGGTGCGCGCCTACTACGGCGGTGACAACGGCACCGGCACCGACTACGCCGGCAAGAACATCGACAACGGCGTGCTCAGCGGCGGCCACTCCCCGGGTTCGAGCTTCAAGATCTACACTCTGGCCGCGGCGCTCAAGGCCGACATCTCCGTCAAGTCGCGGTGGAAGGCTTCGGCGTTCACCCCGGAGGGCACGAAGTTCAAGGTCAGCAACGCCGGCTCCGACCGGGTCTCCTGTGGCGACTCCTGCACCCTCGAGTTCTCCACGCTGCACTCGTACAACGTGCCGTTCTACTACATCACTGAGAAGATCGGCGCGGACAAGGTGCTGGACATGGCCAAGCAGGCCGGCGTCACCACCATGTGGCGGACCGACACCAACCCGGCCAAGGATTACGACCTGACCAAGAGGGACCCGAAGGATCTGGCGCCGTCGCCCTTCTTCAACGTGATCGGCTACGGCCAGTACCCGATCACCGTCCTGGACCACGCCAACGGTGTCGCGACCTTCGCCAACCAGGGCGTCTACAACAAGGCGCACTTCGTCAAGAAGGTGGAGAAGCAGAACCCGAGCACCGGCAAGTGGGACGTGGTCGGCGGCGAGAAGCTCAAGCCGCAGCGGCGCATCGACAAGAACATCGTCGCCGACGTCACCTCGGTGCTGGAGCAGTACCCGAAGGGCGTCCACCGCGAGCTGGACAACGGCCGGAAGGCCGCCGAGAAGACCGGTACCTGGGAGCTCGGCGACCCGAAGCAGCCCACGGCCAACGGTGACGCCTGGATGATCGGCTACACGCCGCAGCTGGCCACCGCCGTCTGGGTCGGCAACGTGGGCGACCGCAAGGCGATCGTCGACAAGGACGGCAACAAGATCAGCGGTGCGCGGATGCCGGGCGCCATCTTCCAGCGCTTCATGAGCGCCGCCCTCAAGGGCCAGGAGAAGCTGGACTTCCCGCCGGCCGCGCACATCGGCAACGAGGAGGCCGGCAACGGCGAGATGCCGGCGCCCGAGCCGACGCAGCCCGGCTGCCAGGACCCGCTCGGCCTGTTCTGCCAGAATGGCAACAACAACGGCGGCAACAACGGCGGCGGTAACAACGGGCCGGGCTTCCCGCCGCCGCCGGGTGGCGGTGGTGGCGGAGGCGGCATCCTGCCGACCACACCACCACGGCAGACGTACTGAGGTAGGCACCGCACGACGGCGGTCGGGCCTCGGCCCGGCCGCCGTCGGTGTCTCCGCGCACCGGAAATCTGCGGTCGAGGCGGGACGTGGAGGCCCGACGTACGGCAGGATGCCTCTCCATGAGCACCCAGTCGACGGCCGGCATCGACGACACCGGGACCACGGACCACCCGTCCCGCTCGGACGGCTTCGTCCGCGGGGCCTCCGAACTGTTCGGCGGTCCGCTCGGCGACCACGCGGTCGCCCTGGACCGGCCGGCCGGCCGGGAGGGTCGCTTCTGGACGGCCGCGCGGATCGTGCTGGCCCTGGTCTGCCTGACCCTCGCCCTGCACTGGGTGCAGAAGTCCCCCTGCCAGGACGGTGCCTGGCAGAACAACGTCCAGTACACGCGGATGTGCTACACCGATGTGCTGGCGCTCTACTACGCCGAGGGACTCAACGAGGGCAAGGTGCCCTACGCCGACCACCCGGTGGAGTACCCGGTGCTGACCGGCTACTTCATGGGCGCGCTCGGGCTGCCGGTGCACGCCCTCGGCGTCCACGACCCGGGCATCAACCAGGGCCGGTGGTTCTACAACGCCAACGCGCTGGTGCTCGGCGCCCTCGCCGTGGCCACCGTCGCCGTCCTCCTCAACCTGCGCCGGCGACGACCGTGGGACGCGGCGATGTTCGCGCTCGCCCCGGCCCTGCTGCTCACCGCCACCGTCAACTGGGACCTGCTCGCCGTCGGGCTGGCCGCCTTCGGGCTGCTGGCCTGGGCGCGACGCCGTCCGGCGGTGGCCGGCGTCCTGCTCGGCCTGGCCGGGGCGGCGAAGATGTGGCCGCTGTTCCTTCTCGGCCCGATCCTGGTGCTCGGGCTGCGCGCCGGCCGGCTACGCGCCGCGCTCACCGCCACCGGCGCCGGGCTGGTGGCGCTGGTCGTGGTCAACCTGCCGGTGGCGATCCCCTACCGGGACAGCTGGAGCCGGTTCTTCGACCTGAACACCACCCGGCCCATCGACTGGGGCACCCTCTGGTACATCGGGCGGTACCTGGACGGCAAGATCAGCCCCTCGACCCCCGGTGACCTCGGGCCGTTCGAGTGGCTGAACGCCCACGTCTCCACCCTCAACTGGGTGTCGTACCTGCTCTTCGGCCTGGCCTGCGTCGGGGTGGTCGCGCTGGCGCTGTTCGCCCCCCGCCGGCCCCGACTCGCCCAGCTCGCCTTCCTGGTGGTCGCCGCCTTCCTGATCTTCAGCAAGGTCTGGTCCCAGCAGTTCGTGCTCTGGTTGCTTCCGCTCGCGGTGCTCGCCCGGCCGCGCTGGGGCGCGTTCCTGGCCTGGCAGGTCGCCGAGGTCTGCTACTTCGTCGCCTTCTACGGCGAGCTGCTCGGCGCGGCCACCAGCCGGCCGGTCTTCCCCGAGGGTGTCTTCGTGCTCGCCGCCAGCCTGCGCCTGATCACCGTGGCGGTGCTCTGCGGCTTCGTGATCCGGGACATCCTCCGGCCGGAGCGCGACGCGGTGCGCGGCACCTACGCGGACGACCCGGACGGCGGCGTCCTCGACGGTGCCGACGACGTTTCCTGGCTGCCACGCCCACGCGGCGTGGGCGGCCGACCGCAGCCGGAGCCGGTCACCGCCTGACCGCTCCGGCTGGGCTCCGCCCTACCTCGACGTGAGGTGGTAGACCACCGCCTCGCCGACGTCCTCCCGGGTGATCCCCCACCCGTCGACCGGCTTGTCGAGCATGCCCTCCCACGGCGTGCCGCCGAGCTGGGTGCGGAGCACCACCACGTTCCGCACGCCGAGCTGGCGCAAATAGTCGATGCTGGGCTGGTCGGGGAAGCCGACGGTGACGTCGCGTACCTTCGCCTGGGTCTCCGGGGTGAAGCCGCTGCCGCCGTTGACCATCTGCTGGAACCGGCTGGTCGACCAGACCATCACCGGCTGGTCCAGGTTCTGGCTGCTGGGCAGGACCAGCATCGGCCCGTCCACCGTCCGCATGACCGCCGGCTGCTGGGGCGCCACCGGGTGCGGCGTGACGTTCAGGCCCTCGACGATCACCAGCAGCAGCGGCAGCAGGGTCGCCAGCCGCAGCCACGGCCCGGGCCACGGGGGGACCCGCTCGGCGGCGAACTCGCGTACCCGGGCGCAGAAGGCGGTGACCGCGCCCGCAGCGAGCAGGCCGAGGAGCAGGGTGGCCCAGAGCATCAGCCGGCCCGGCGTGCGCAACCCGTTCCAGCCCGGCAGGTACTCGAAGAGCGGCACGAAGGTGTACGTCCCGCCGAAGAACCGGGTGCCCATCGCCAGGACCATGCTGACCAGCACCCCGGCGAGCAGGTAGAGCCGGTGCCGGACCCGCCAGACCGAGAAGAACAGCCCGCCCGCGGCCAGGGCGTAGAGCGCGAAACCGGGCAGCAGGGTCATCTCGGGGTGCCAGGGCAGCACCGCCCGGGCACCCTCGTGCAGCTCGCCCCAGATCCGCGACTCCGCCGGGGCGGTGAGGAACCCGCTCGCCGGTGGCGAGTAGATCGCGATGTCGCCGAGTGTCCGGGCCGCGTTCGGGTGCAGCTCCGCGACCTTGAAGAACGGCACCGCCAGCAGCGCCCCGACCGTGCCGAAGAGCAGCCCGCCGAGCAGGTCCGCGAGGAACAGCCGGCCGCCGAACGGGCGCTTCACCGGCCGGACCACCCAGCGCCGGGCGAACCAGATCACCGTCGACACCAGCACGACGCCACCCAACAGGTACGCGAACATCAGGCCGATGCCGAAGCCGAGACTGAGCTGCCACGCGGCCACCAGCCAGCCGGTGAACGCCCAACCGGCGTGCCGGCGCTCCGGGCGGTACCCGTACCGCAGGGACCAGCCGTGGCCCCGGGCGAGCATCGCCAGCGCCAGCGGGATCCCACCGTTGGAGAGGATGTGCAGGTGCCCGGCCTGCGCCAGCAGCCAGGGGGCGTACGCGTAGCTCGCTCCGGCCACCGCGGCCCCGATCCGGCCCGCACCGAGCTGGCGGGCCAGCGCGTACGCCCCGAGCGTGGCGAGCGCGTGCGCCAGCACGAACATGATGTTGTAGCGCACCAGGGCCGCCTCGGGGCCGTGACCGATCATGCCGGCCGGGGCGTAGCCGAGGAGAGTGTCCGAGAAGGCGAAGCTCCACGGGTCGGGGAAGAAGGTGTTGGCGTTCCAGAGCTGCGCCGGGTCGGTCAGCAGGATGTGCCCCGACCAGGCCATCTGCCAGGCCTGGAGGCTCGGGTCCCAGTAGTCCTGCGGCAGCGTGTAGGCCGGGTAGCGCAGCGTGGGCCAGGTCATCAGGACGGCCAGTGCCAGCGCGGCCACGGTGGCCAGGGTCCACTCGTGGACCAGGAACCGGCCGACCGCACCGACCGCCCGGCGGGGACGGCCGACCACCGGGTCCGGGGCGGGGCCGAACGCGACAAAGGGGTCGTCCGGCTTCGTCTCCTCGGCGGGCTCGTCGCCGGTCTTCCCGGTCGGCTCGGTGTCGGTCTTCGCCGGACCGGCCGGGTCCGCCTCCGCAGTACGACCCGCCTCGTCGGCGGCCGGTCCGTCGGCGCCGGCCCGCCCGGTGTCCGGGCCGGCCTTGCCGGCGGTGTCGCCGGAGTCGGCCGTCCCGGCGGTGTCGCCTGCGCGGGCCTTTGCGGCCGTGCCGGCCCCGGCGGCGGTCCCGTTCGCGGTGGTACCGGGGTCGTCCGCGCCGGCCGTCGCGTCAGCGTCGCCCGCTGCGGCCGGGGACCCGGTATGCGCCGCATCGGCCCGTCCGGCGGATTCGGCGGCGCCGGAAGCCGGCCCCGGCTGTTCGCCCGTCGTCCGCACCGCCGGTTCCGGTCGGGCGTCCGACCGGTCGGATCCGTCGGTGGCTGGCTGCGGGTCGCCGGCGACCACGGGCTCGGCGGGGCGACCGTCGGTGATCGCGTCGGACTGCTCGGTGGTCATGCCGCGGTCCCCACCTGCTCGCGCAGGAAAGCGATGTCGGCCGCCTGGCCCGCCACACCGCCCGGGGTCTCCACGATGACCGGCGCCCCGGCCGCCCGGATCACCGCCACCACCAGCTCGGGGTCGATCGTCCCGCCGGTGAGGTTGTCGTGCCGGTCCTGCCCGGAGTTGAACGCGCCCTTGGAGTTGTTGGCGTGGATCAGGTCGATCCGGCCGGTGATCGCCTTGACCCGGTCGACCAGCCCGAGCAGTTCCTCGCCGCCGGCATACGCGTGGCAGGTGTCGAGGCAGAAGCCCACCTCGTAATCGCCGAGCGCGTCCCAGAGCCGGGCCAGCGCGTCGAGGTGGCGGGCGCAGGCATTGTCCCCACCCGCGGTGTTCTCGATCAGGACCGGCAGCGGGAAGCCGCCCGAGTCCGCGGCGTACGCGAACGTCTTCCGCCAGTTGTCGAAGCCGACCGCGAGGTCGTCACCGGCATTGACGTGACCGCCGTGCACGATCAGACCCTTGGCACCGACCGCCGCCGCGGCCGACGCGTGGCCGAGGAGAAGTTTGCGGCTCGGGATGCGGATGCGGTTGTTCAGGGTGGCCACGTTGATCACGTAGGGCGCGTGGACGTAGAGGTCGACGTCGGCGTCGCGCAGCCGTTCCGCGTCCTCCCGGGGCTTCGGGGCCTTCCATCCCTGTGGATCGGAGAGGAAGAACTGCACGGCTTCGGCGTCCCGGGCGGCCGCCTCGGCCAGCGGGTCGGTCGGATCGACGTGGGCTCCGATTCGCATGGAGGGCAGCCTACGTCGCGGCCCCGACGCACGGGGCGACCGCGGCGCGCCGGTTCCGGCGCGGAACGGCGGGTCCGGGCCGAGGTCCCGGCGGGGGCCGGCGTCACCAGTCGGCCCGGTGGTCGTTGTCCGAGGTGGGATCGATGGTCGACGCTCCGCCCGGGCGCGGTCCACAGCGCGTCCGGTCGAGCGGAGACCCCCGGAAACGGGACGCTCCGCCGTGCGGCCCGGCACGGCGGGGCGTGACCCGGCTCGTCAGATCGAAGGGCAGCGCGCAGAGCTGTCGGTCGAATTCCTCCATTTGCCCCAAGAGGTGACGAGAGTCGTTGTATGGTCAGACCAGGTGACAACACGATAAAGCTCCGCGGGGCGCCCTCGATCCAACCTCATCGGTGTGGTCGTTCCTCCCCAGGTCCCACCCAAGGAATGCGGACGGGACGCCCCGCGGCCCCGTGGACAGGGGTCCACCTTCGATGCACGACGCCGGAGGTGGACCCCTGTCGCCGCGCCCGGGACGCCGCGTCCGGCCTCCCCGGGCATGATCGTCCGGACCGGGTATCCTGGTCCGGTTGTCCGCGTCCGGTCGGGTTCCCCCGCGCCGGGCACGGGCCACGACGCACGACCTCCTGCCACGGAAGGACCGTGGCCGCCTAGCCCACAGGAGGTGAGCACGTCTTGCGTCATTACGAAATCATGGTGATCCTCGACCCCAGCCTCGAGGAGCGCACCGTCGCCCCGTCGATCGACACGTACCTGAACGTGATCCGGACCGCGGGTGGCTCGGTGGAGAAGACCGACGTGTGGGGCCGCCGGCGCCTCGCGTACGAGATCAACAAGAAGGCCGAGGGCATCTACGCCGTCGTCGACCTCCAGGCGACGCCGGAGGCGGTGGCCGAGCTGGACCGTCAGCTGCGACTCAACGAGTCCGTGCTGCGCACCAAGGTCATCCGGCCGGAGATGCGCTAACCGCATTCGACCCCGGCACGTCCGGATCAAGCCTCATCGACGGTGTCGGAGGGCTCTGAGAGCCTGTACGGCAGAACGATGAGTGCGCGAGGAGATGGTCATGGCAGGAGACACCACCATCACGGTCATCGGCAACCTGACCGATGACCCCGAGTTGCGGTTCACCCCCTCCGGGGCGGCGGTCGCCAAGTTCCGGGTCGCCTCGACGCCCCGTTTCATGGACCGGGCGTCCGGCGAGTGGAAGGACGGCGAGCCGCTGTTCCTCTCGTGCACGGTCTGGCGGCAGGCCGCCGAGAACGTCGCCGAGTCGCTGCAGCGCGGCGCCCGGGTGATCGTGTCCGGCCGGCTGCGTCAGCGGTCGTACGAGACCCGCGAGGGTGAGAAGCGCACCGTCATCGAGCTGGAGGTCGACGAGATCGGCCCGTCGCTGCGCTACGCCACGGCGAAGGTGCAGAAGATGTCCCGCTCGGGCGGCGGCGGTGGCGGCTTCGGTGGTGGTGGTGGCCAGGGCGGCGGAGGCAACTTCGACGACCCCTGGGCCTCGGCCTCCCCGGCTCCCTCGCGCGGTGGTTCGGGCGGCGGAAACTTCGACGAGGAGCCCCCGTTCTAATGGCGCCGAGCGCCCGCGATCGCAAACCAGGAGCAAGAGCAATGGCCAAGGCTGCGGCACTTCGCAAGCCGAAGAAGAAGGTGAACCCGCTCGACAAGGACGGGATCACCTACATCGACTACAAGGACACCGCGCTGCTGCGCAAGTTCATCTCCGACCGCGGCAAGATCCGCGCTCGGCGGGTGACCGGCGTTACCTCGCAGCAGCAGCGGCAGATCGCCCGTGCGGTCAAGAACGCCCGCGAGATGGCGCTCCTGCCGTACACGGCCACGACCCGCTGAGAGGAGGCACCGACATGAAGATCATCCTGACTCAGGAGGTGTCCGGCCTCGGTGCCCCGGGCGACATCGTCGAGGTGAAGAACGGCTACGGCCGTAACTACCTGCTGCCGCAGGGCTTCGCGATCGCCTGGACCAAGGGTGCGGAGAAGCAGGTCACGGTCATCAAGCGGGCCCGCTCGGCCCGTGAGATCCGCGACCTCGGCCACGCCAACGAGGTCAAGGCCCAGATCGAGGGTCTGAAGGTCAACCTGAAGGCCCGTGCCGGCGACGGCGGCCGACTCTTCGGCTCGGTCACCCCGGCCGAGATCGTCGAGGCCGTCAAGACCGCCGGCGGTCCGAACCTGGACCGTCGCCGGCTGGAGCTGCCCGGTCACATCAAGTCGCTCGGCTCGTATCCGGTCAGCATCAAGCTGCACCCCGAGGTGACCGCCAAGTTCGACCTGAATGTCGTCAAGGGCTGACACCCGACAGCACGACGGAAGGGCCCGCACCGGACTCCCGGTGCGGGCCCTTCCGCATGCGGGAGAGGGCGGCTCGGACCGCGCCGGAACTCAGCCGATCGGCCGGCCGGTCACCGCGCTGATCATCACGGTGGAGAGGCCGCCGCCGACCACCGCCGCCGCCAGCGCCACCGTCGCCGACCGCCACGTCGTCCCGACCCGACGCAACACCACCGCGACGACCAGGCTGCTCACCAGCGCCAGCCCGAACCGCGGGGCCCCCGCGATCAGCGAAGCGAAGGCGTGCGCCCGCGGCGAGTCGCAGCCGCCCCCGGTGATGTCCGTGACACAGCCCGCCGGGGCTCGCCCGTCCAGGAACAGCAGCCCGACGAAGACCAGCAGCGCCGGCGCCAGGTAACAGGCCGCGGTGTACACCAGCGGCCGGATCGGCCCGCCCGGGTCCGGGTCGAGCAGGTCGTCCTCCAACCGGCGGCTCCACGACCCGCCGCCGACCGTCTCGGTCCGCCGCCGCTGGGTCGACGCCGCGCCCCAGCCCGCGTCCGCCGGATCCACCGGCCGACGCCGGGGCGCCGTTCGCGGCCGGGGCGCGGTGTACGGGACCACCGGAGAGCGCGGTGCGGACGCCGGGGTCTCCGTCCACCGCGGATCGTCACCGGCCAGCCGGGTCCCGGACCAGAACGCCTCGGCCTGCTCCGTTGACGCCCAACCCTCCCGGGCCGGTCTCGGGGGCACCGTCCGATCCCACGGGTCGACCTCGGCGTACCGGCTCCCCTGCCCGGTGTCGCCGGACCCCCGCCACTGACCCGCGTCGGTGGACCGGTCCCACTGGCCGGTGTCGGTGATGCGGTCCCACTCGCCGGTGTGCTCCGCGCGGTCCCACCGGCCCGTGCCGTCCCAGCGATCGACAGCGGCGGAACGATCCCAGGCGTTCACCCCGGACGCGTCCCACGGGTCGACCGCCGGCCGCTCCGCCGGATCCGGCTCGACGGACCGGCCCCGGCTCCACGGGTCGGCCGCCGGCCGGGACGAGGCGTCCGAGGACCCCGCCCACCGGGCCTGCCCACCGATCGAACCGGACTCCGGCCGGTCGCTCTCCCCGCCCGGCGACGTGCCGTCCTCCAGGCCCGACCAGGTCACCTGTGGCCGCCGGGCCGGCGCGCGCCGGATTCGGCTGCGCGGGGCCGGCCCGGACACCGGATCGTCCTCGCCCGAGTCGGCCCGCCGGCTTCCGACGTACCCCTGCTCCTGCGGGGTGTCGAGGGTCCATTCGGCGGTGTGCTCGCTCGCCGGGCCGGCACCGATGGCGCGCAGTTCGCGGCGGTCGCCCGACTGGTGCCAGCCGCCGTCCGCGCCCGCCCGCCAACTGTCGCCCGAGTACGGCGGTGCGCCGTCGTCATCGTCGTCGGGGGCGGCGTGCCGGCCTCCGCCGTCCGCCCGGCGTACGCCCGACTCCAGTGCCCACCGGGGAAGGTACGTGTCGACCGGCTCGTCCTGGCCGCGTTCGATGGCGCGGCGACGGCTCGGGGTGCGGTAACGCGCGGAGACGTACGGGTCTGCCGGGAGCGGCTCGGCGGGATCCGCCCACGGGGCGATCGGCTGGCGCTCGCGCGAGCTGCCCTCCCCGCTTCCCCAGTCCCGGTAACTCACGGCCGGAGCGTGACCCTTCTCAACCGAAAGTGCAATCCGCTGTCCAGGTGTAGCCGTTCGCAGAGATAGTACGGGACGAACGGCTCCGAAGCTTCACCCGAAATCTTTCGTCCACAGGGTGGGGATTGCATAACCCCAGTTCAGGATGCTTGTGCACGGAACCCGCCGTCACTTTTCCACACCCCTGTGCACACCCTGCGCACATGCGCTTCCCTTGGCGTCCACAGGTTGTCCCGAGGCTCGTCCACCGGCATTGTTGAGGGGCTGACCTCGGCTTCCGTATCGTTGTCCCCCGACCGTCCGGGCGGTGGCCCCCGATCGACCGGAGGGTCGTCGGAGTTGTCATACCCCGGCGGTAGAGCTGGATTCGATCCGACGCAGCAAGGGGGGACCCGTGTCGGTCACCGACGACCAGCGGACGGAGCGGACCGGGGGGCCGTCGTCCGCGCCACCGCAGCGGGACGGGCAGTTCGAGAAGACCCCGCCCCAGGACGTGGCCGCCGAGCAGTGCGTCCTCGGCGGCATGCTGTTGTCCAAGGACGCCATCGCCGACGTCGTCGAGATCCTCAAGTCCAACGACTTCTACCGCCCCGTGCACTCCACCATCTACGACGCGATCCTCGACATCTACGGCCGCGGGGAGCCGGCCGACCCGATCACCGTCGCGGCCGCCCTGGCCGACTCCGGCGATTTGGCCCGGATCGGTGGCGCGCCGTACCTGCACACGCTGATCGCCAGCGTGCCCACCGCCGCCAACGCCGCCTACTACGCCCGCATCGTCGGCGAGCGCGCGGTACTGCGCCGGCTGGTCGAGGCCGGCACCAGGATCGTTCAGCTCGGGTACGGCACCGCCCAGGGCGGCAGCCGGGACGTCGACGACGTCGTCGACCTGGCTCAGCAGGCCGTCTACGAGGTCACCGAGAAGCGGGTCAGCGAGGACTTCGCCGTCCTGGCCGACATGCTCCAGCCGACGCTCGACGAGATCGAGGCCGTGGGCGCCCAGGGCGGCGTGATGACCGGCGTGCCGACTGGGTTCAGCGACCTCGACCGCCTGCTCAACGGCCTGCACCCCGGCCAGCTCATCATCGTGGCCGGCAGGCCGGGTCTGGGCAAGTCGACCGCATCTATGGACTTTGCCCGAAATGCCTCGATCCGCTCCAACCATGCTTCGGCGATCTTCTCGCTGGAAATGAGCAAGGTCGAGATCGTGATGCGGCTCCTCTCGGCCGAGGCCCGGGTCCCGCTGCACGTACTGCGCAGCGGCCAGCTCTCCGACGACGACTGGACCAAGCTGGCCCGCTGCATGGGCGAGATCAGCGAGGCCCCGCTCTTCGTCGACGACACGCCGAGCATGAACCTGATGGAGATCCGCTCCAAGGCGCGGCGGCTCAAGCAGAAGCACGACCTCAAGCTGATCGTGGTCGACTACCTCCAGCTGATGGCCTCACCGAAGCGCACCGAGAGCCGACAGCAGGAGGTCGCGGACCTCTCCCGTGGCCTGAAGCTGCTGGCCAAGGAAGTCGAGTGCCCGGTGATCGCGGTGAGCCAGCTGAACCGCGGCCCCGAGCAGCGCACCGACAAGCGACCGCAGCTGTCCGATCTACGCGAAAGTGGATCAATTGAACAAGACGCGGACGTTGTCATCCTGCTGCACCGTGACGACTACTACGACAAAGAGTCGCCGCGCGCCGGAGAGGCGGATTTCATTGTTGCCAAGCATCGAAATGGCCCGACCGACACCGTGACCGTGGCCGCCCAGCTGCACCTGTCCCGCTTCGTCGACATGGCCATCGTCTGATCCGTACCGCCGCGAGCCGACCTGGCAGGCAGCCGCGCTGACCCTCGCCGCCGGACCGGTGAGCGAGGCGGCCAGCTTCGACGGCGCGCTGCTCCCCGCGTGTCGCCTGCCGGCGTGGCTCTGACCAACGACCTGAGGGATGCCCGATCCCGGCCGCGCCGGACAGGTTGGAGATCAAGCCAGGGCGGGGCTCAGCCGAGCAGCGGGAACCAGCCGGCGGCCTCGCCCAGGTCGCGCCGGTCGCGGTCGGTGAGCGGCAGCCGGCCGGTGGCCTTCAGCAGATACTCCGCGTCGTCCCAGCCGGTCGGCCGGACGGCGTCGTCGCTGAGCAGGCCGTCCACGGCGGCCACCGCGACGGCGGTCGCGGCGGCACCGGGCAGCGGGGCGCCCGGCAGGTCCGCCACCAGGTCGAGGTGGTGAACGACCGCCTCGGTGGTCAGGGTGGCGAGGAAATCGGGTACGCGCAGCACGTGCCCCTGGGTGGCGACGTGCCCGTCGGGGTCGGCGGCACCGGCCGCGCGGACAGCGGCGGGTGCGGTGTCGGCCCAGAGTCGCACGATGCCGGCGGGCCGTTCGAACGCGGCCGCCGAGCGGCGGACCCACCAGGCGTGCCGCGCGCCGGCGTCGCTGTCGCCGCCGGCGAAGGCGCGCCAGTAGCTGACGTCGTCCACGTCGGCGGGGCCGTCGGCCGGGCTGGCCAGCGCGACGAGGGCCCGCTGGGCGTCGCAGAGGACGTGGAAGAGCAGGTCGGCGACGAGCCAGCCGCGGCAGCGCGTCGGCCGTTGCAGGTCGGCGTCGTCCAGGTCACAGACCACCCGCATGATGCCGTCGTATGCCTGTGCCAGCGCGATGTGCTGCCCGCGGACCCTCATGGGGGCAGCCTGCCACGGCCGGCCGTGCCCGGCACGGACGCGGCGGCCGGGTCGGCCCGGCCGCCGCGCACCGCTCAGTCGAAGAGCTCGCCGAGGAAGCCGTGACGCTTCTTGCGCTTGTAGTGGCCGTGGTAGCCGTAGTGGCCGCCGTGGCCGTACGCGGGCTGCGCGTAGCCGTGACCGGGGGGTGGCGGCGGGACGGTGCCGTACCCGGGCTGGTGGGTGGCGGGGGGCGGCGGTGGCGGGGTGAAGCCGCCGGTCGCCGGGGCCGCCGGCTGTGGGGCGGCGTGCTGCCGGTTCCAGTTCGCCTCGGCCTCGAACAGCTTCTCGAGCTCGCCGCGGTCGAGGAAGATGCCGCGGCACTCGCTGCACTGGTCGATGATGACTCCGCTGCGCTCGTACTGGCGCATGTCTCCGTGACATTTGGGGCAGGTGAGCTGCATGGGACCGACGGTACCCGGTGGGCTCACGCGGTGGCCTTCAACGTTTCCGTCACCTCGTCGTCGGAGACCTCGTGGAAGTCCTCGTAGTACGCGCCGACCGCCATGAAGTCGGGCGGCGCCTCCAGGATGACCGCCTGGTCGGCCTCGGCGGCCAGCATCTGGTACGCCTCCCGGGAGCCGACCGGCACGGCCACGACGACCCGGGCCGCGCCCAAGTGGCGGGTGACCTGCACGGCGGCGCGGGCGGTGGCGCCGGTGGCCAGTCCGTCATCGACGATGACCGCGGTCCGCCCGGTGAGGTCGAGCGGCGGGCGGCCGGTGCGGTAGAGCCGCTCACGGCGCTCCAGTTCGGCCTGCTCCCGCTGCCGCACCTCGGCGCGTTCGGCCTCGCTGATCCGGTCGGCGACCATCTCGTTGAGCACCTGCACCCCGCCGGGACCGAGTGCGCCGTAGGCCACCTCGGGCGCGTACGGCACGCCGAGCTTGCGGACCACGAGCACGTCCATGGGTACGCCGAGCCGCTCGGCGACCACCCGGGCGACCTCCACGCCGCCACGTACCAGGCCGAGGACGACGGCGTCCGGCTGTCCGGCGAGGTCGGTGAGCTTGTCGGCCAGGCTCCGGCCCGCCTCGGCCCGGTCGCGGTAGGTGGTCATGTCCTCAGGTGTACGCCCTGCGGGTGCCCCGCGTCAGGGAGTTGCCGGAAAGCCGGTCAGGCGGGCACCGGCCGACGGGCGCGGGTCTCCGCCAGCATCAGGGCGGGGGCCGACACCAGCAGGGCGACCGGGTAGAGCAGGTAGCCGAACCGGGTGGAGGGCATCAGCAGGATCGCCGCGAGCAGCCCGTACCCGCAGATCAGCACGGTGGCGGCGGCGGTGCGCGGCGGGCGGCGCAGCAGTCGGACGGCGATCGCCAACCCCACCGCGACCAGCAGCGCGGCGGCGACGATCCGGCCGCCGGGCAGCATGGCGGCGATCAGGTGCCCGGGGAACGGGGACTGGGCCGGGCTGGTCACCAGCCCGTGCCCGAGCGGGAAGCGCAGCACGTTCTCCACCAGGGCGTCCCGGTCGACGAGCAAAGCGGGCAGGAGTGCGAGCACGGGCAGGCAGAGCGCGCCGAGGGCGGTGCGCAGGCCGGCCCGGCGGGTGGCCGCCCAGCAGACCAGCACCAACGCCACCGGCCAGGCGAAGAGCTTCAGCGCTCCGGCCACCCCGACGGCCAGGCCGGCCCGGCCGGGACGGCCGGCGGCGGCGAGTGCCAGCGCGAGCAGGCAGAGCGCGAGCACGGGCAGGTCGTCGCCGCCGGTGGCCAGGGTGAGCGCGCAGACCGGCAGGACGGTCGCCGCCTGGACGGCGCGCAGCGCGGCGGCGTCCCGGCGGGGCGCGTCGGCGGTGGGCGTGCCGCGCAGGGTGGCCACGGCGGCGGCCAGGACCAGCGCGGTGACCAGGGCGAACCACACGCGGGCGTCGGTCCACCAGGCGTCGGCGGCGGCCCGGGGCAGCCCGAAGAGCGCCATCCCCGGCTGGTACGGGGTGTAGCCGAGCAGCCGTTCCCCGGGCCGCAGCGCGGCGATGGCGTCGTGGCCCAGGTAGGGGGTCCCGTGCTCGGCGAGCCGGATGCCGGCCTGCTCGACCACGGTCACCTCCTCCTGCGCCCGGTCGGTACGCCCCGCCGCCCGCTGCACGCTCTGCGCCACGATCGGTAGCAGCGCCGTGGTGGCCCAGACGAATCCGGCTACCGCCCAGCGGGCCGGGAGCCCGGCCAGGGCGGTGGCGGGGTGGCGGCGTCTGTTGAGGAGTTGGCCGGTCACCAGGAGCGCCGCCAGCAGGTAGCCGACGGCGGCGATGGTGCCCCAGGCGCGGTGCGAAGCCAGGGTGGAGGTGGCGGCCGTGACCCCGGCGAAGACCGCCGACACGGTGTAGAGACCCAGGTCGAGGGCGAGGCCGCCGGCGGCGGAGTCCACGGCCTGCCAGCGGCGGGCGGCGGGGGCGGCCCGGTCGGGGTCGGCGGTCACGCCGGCCAGTCTGGCAGACCCCACCCAGCCCGCCGCGCCGCGCTCGCCGCAACCAGGTCCTCGCCACCCGGCTCGACCTGCCGGGTCCCGGCCGCAGGGCGTCCCGACCTGCCGCAAGCCGCGGCGTCCCGGCTGCGGGCATTCTCGACCTGCCGCAAACCGCGGTCTCCCGGCCGCAGGACACCCCGACTGGCCGCACTCAGAGTGGATGAAGGAGGTCAGCGGGCGCCGGGCTCGCCGGTCCGGCCGGTGGCGGCGTTGCCGGCGGTCCGGCTCCGACCACCGGTGCGCCGGCCCGGTAGGCGGATCACCGCGCCCGCGTCGTGCAGCGGCGGGGCGAGCTTGCCGGGCCGGCCGCCCGCGCCCCGCTGGAGGGCGGCGAGCAGCGCCCCGGCGGGCAGCGGCCGGGCGAACAGGTGGCCCTGCCCGGCGGCGCAGCCCAGCTCCCAGAGAGCCCGGCGCTGGGGTTCGCTCTCCACGCCCTCGGCCACCACGGTCAGGTTGAGGCTGCGCCCGAGGTCCAGCGTGGAGCGGATCACCGCGGCGGCCTCGGCGCTGCCCTCCATGGCGGTGACGAAACTGCGATCGATCTTCAGCTCGTGCACCGGGATGCGGGAGAGCAGCGAGAGCGAGGAGTAGCCGGTGCCGAAGTCGTCGAGGGCCAGCCGTACGCCGGAGTCGCGGAGCCGGCTGAGCACCTGGTCGACCACGTCGAGCTGGCTGAGCGTGAGGGTTTCGGTCAGTTCCAGCACCAGCCGGTCGGGTGGCAGGTCGTGTGCCCGGAGCCGGGCCAGCACCGACCCGGGGAAGCGCGGGTCGAGCAGGCTGCGCGGGGACACGTTCACCGACACCGGCAGGTCGAACCCGGCGGTCCGCCAGGTGCCGGCGGCGATCAGCGCCTGGTCGAGGATCGCCTCCGCGAAGGCGGGCAGCAGCCCAGAGCGTTCCACCGCCTCGAGGAAACGCAGCGGGTCGATCATGCCGTGCGTCGGGTGGTGCCAGCGGGCCAGCGCTTCCGCGCCGATGGCCTCGCCGCTGCCCAGGTCGACGATCGGCTGGAAGGTGACGGTGAACTCGTGGTCGGCGACCGCCCGGGGCAGTTCCCCGCCGAGGGTGAGCCGGCCCAGGTCGGCGGTGTCCCGGGTCGGGGCGTAGGTGGAGACCCGCTGGCCGGCCCGCTTGGCCTGGTACATCGCCACGTCCGCGCGGCGGAGCAGCTCGGGCATGCCGCCGCTGGACGGGGCGACGGCGATGCCGCCGCTGGCCTCCACGCTGATCCGCATGCCGTCCAGGTCGAGCGGCTCGTGCAGCGCGTCGAGCAGCGACTCGGCCCGGTGCGCCGCGACCGCCGGGGCGGGCAGACCGCGCAGCAGGACGGCGAACTCGTCGCCGCCGAGCCGGGCCACCAGGTCACCGGGGCGGGCTGCCGCGCGCAGCCGGTCGGCGACCTGCGACAGCACCTGGTCGCCGGCGCCGTGCCCGAGGGTGTCGTTGACCTCCTTGAAGTGGTTGAGGTCGATCAGCACCAGCGCGGTGACCCCGTCGGCGTGCCGGGCGCTGAGCTGCTCGGTGCCCTCGTCCAGCAGGTGCCGGCGGTTGGAGAGCCCGGTCAGCGCGTCGTGGGTGGCGGCGTGCGCGTGCTCCTCGGCGATCCGGGCCAGCTCGGCGTACGCCTGCGCGTTGCGGACCGCCGTGCAGAGCGCCGAGGCGAAGGTACGCAGGGTGTACTGCTCTCGCTCGGACAGCTCGACCGGCCCGGCGAAGCGCAGCCGGAGCACACCGAGGTCGCTGTGCTGATCATGCCCTTCGAGGGGGATGGAGAATAGCGAGCCCTCGATCGTGCTTGGTTCGCCAGCCGCGCCGCGGAAGGTGATCGCTTCCCCGGCCCCCCGAACGAGTCGGTTCCCCTCGCGCAGCTCGATGTCGACCTCGTCGGCGGAGAAGAGTTCGGTGGCCTGGGTGACGGCGGTTGTCAGCACCGCATTCAGATCGACCACGTTGAGCGCGTCGGTGGTCCGGGCGAGGCGTTGCCAGGCGTCCCGCTCCGCTCGGCTTCGCAACCGGCCTGAGTAGGCCAGGTGCAAGCTCAGGACGACCGGCGGTACGACGATCAGGAAGGTGGGGTTGATCCGGAGGATCAGGAGGGTCGAGAGGATCACCGAGAAGCGGGCGACCACGCTCGCCAGCCGGAGATCGATCTGTTGACGGAAGCGGTTGCGGATCGGGGTCCGAGTCGCGAAGGCGAGGACGGGAAACATCAGCAACTCGTCGAGCACGACGACCGTCAGGTACGCGAGTACCAGCGCTGGAAGGGAGTGCGCGACCGGGCCGGACCAGGGCCATGTCCAGCCGGCGACAGTCAGGACGATCCCGCCGACGGCGGCGAGCGTCATCTCCTTGGCGACACCGAAGGCCAGCTTGATGGGCGAGAGTCGACCGACTATCCGGATGATCGCGACGCCCAGACCGGTGGCGATGACCACCCACGGCACAGGCGCGACCGCCAGCCCGATCATTGAGGCCGCGTCCGTCCAGGAGATGCCGTGTGTGGTGGCGCGTATGCGGATGCGGACATTGACGGTGGCGGCGACGGCGACGAGGAACGTCAGGGTGGCCGCCCGAGTCAGATCCGTCGAGGCGGTCAGGCCCTGGGTGTGGATGAGCCGGAGGCTGATCACCGACGCGACCGTGGCCGCACACACGACGAGACCGACAAGCAGCAGCAGCCGCCGATCGGTCCCATTGTCGCGTGCGATGGCGCGAGTCACGTCTTCTGCCTCCACCGCGCTCATCTGGTAGCGGTGCGTGTACCCGTACTCTACGGCCCGCCCAGGTACCCGGAAAGGTTGATCACAGCCAGTCGTTGCCGCGCATCGGCCTTGCCCTTCACTTGATCCCCGGGGGTTTGCTTCGCGGATACCCCCACCTGACGGGGTCATGTTAGGGCCATTTAGGCCTAGTTGATGACAGTAGATGTCCATATGCGCATAATGCGCTAATGTTGCGACCGACTGTCACTCGCTGTCTCCAGCCGAAAGCTGAACGCATATTTGGCTGTCCGTTCAATAGTGATTATCGGACCACGCAGAGGAGATGTCTCCAGCCGTTCGGTGGCCCCCTGCGGCGGATGCCTCCTGCGGTTCGGTCGGCACCCATGCTTCAACGGAAAGGAAAAGAGTCGTCGCTCTCTGATATCTTTTGAGGGCGCGCGGCGGATCGCGCGTTATCTGGGGTTAAGACGTCTTCCGCATGACAATGCGGGAATTGCTGGGCTATTTGGATTTGGCCACCATTGCGGAGGAAGTATTGGTGGAGATCCGTCTCCTGGGCGGGCTTGCGGCATGGCGCGGGTCTGTCCAGATACCGCTGGGCACGCCGAAACAGCAGGTCGTGATGGCGATGCTGGGCGCGCACGTCGGTCGCGTGGTCACGACCGAGTCGCTCATCGACGAACTGTGGCCGGAACGACCTCCACGCTCCGCCATGGCGAACGTGCGGACCTACGCCGGTAATCTGCGCCGGGCGTTCGATCGGCACGGAGGTCGGACCTTCTCCCGGCTGCCTGGCGGCTATCGGCTTGAACTGTCAGAGGATGCGGTGGACCTCCCTCGGTTCGAGCGCCTCGCCCAAGCCGCGGAGACCGCATGGGCAGATGGCGACCTCGACCGGGTCCACCGGCTGCTGAACCGCATTGAGCCGCTCCGGCGTGGCCCCCTGCTCGCTGGGCTGCCCGTAGGGCCGGTCCTGTGCGCCCGTCGGGCCGCCGTCGAGGAGCAGCGTCTGTTCGTCGTGGAACTTCGGGCCAAGCTGGATCTCCGGTCCGGTCACACCAGATCGGCGATCGCATTTCTCACGGACCATGTGGTCGTCCATCCGTACCGGGAACAGGCGCATGCTCTGCTCGTCCGAGCGCACTACGCCGATGGTGATCCCGGCGGTGCCTTGGCCGCCCTCCATCGGGCGGAGGGTGCGCTCAGGGACCAACTGGGCATTGAGCCGGGGGCGGAGCTGCGGTGGCTGCGCCATCGCATCATGAATCGGGAGCCGGTTGACCGGCTCCGCACGGACCCGGGCGATCCGCCGGTCCCGGCTCACTCAGCCGGCCGGACCGAAGCGCGGGCGCCGACGCCCGGAAATCACCTGCCCCGGCTGACAGCGAACTTCGTGGGGCGCCGACAGCTCATGGAGCGCCTGATGGCGGAGACTGCCGCGGCCGGGGATCACCAGTCGCCGGTACGGGTGGTTGACGGCATGGCCGGCAGCGGCAAGACCGCCTTCGCAGTTCATCTCGCGCACCAGCTCGCCGGCCGCCACCCCGACGCGCAGCTCTTCATCGACCTGCGTGGACACTCCGGCGGCGCGCCGATGGACCCGGCTGATGCGCTGACCGCACTGCTCCGCCAACTCGGCGTCCCCGCCGGCCGGATACCGCCGGACCGGGTGCTCCGCGCCGAGCTGTGGCAGCGCGAGCTGCGCGGGCGCCGCGTCGTTGTCGTGCTGGACAACGCGGCCGGCAGTGAGCAGGTCCGGCCGCTTTTGCCGGCCGCGCCCGGCTCGGTCGTCCTCGTGACCAGTCGTCGGCGCCTGGCCGCCAGCGACATCGGGCCGCCCGTGCCGCTTCCGGCGCTGACCCCCGAGGAAGCGGTCCGACTGCTGGCGCAAACGGCCGGTGAAGACCGAGTGCGCGGGGAACCGGAAGCGGCGGCCGAGGTGGTGCGTTGCTGCGGCCATCTGCCGCTCGCCATCCGGCTGGCCGGCGGACGGCTCCTCCACCGGCCCACCTGGCGGGTAGCCGACCTGGCTAGCAGACTGAGCGTTGGCAGAACGGTGTTGCGGCAGCTTGCGGTCGAGCAGCAGACGGTGGCCAGCGCCTTCACTGCGTCGTACGAGCCACTGGCGGAGCCGGTGAGGCGACTGTTCCGGCTGATCAGCGTCCACCCCGGCGTCCATTTCGACGCGCCGGTGGCCGCAGCGCTCGTAGAACTGCCGCTGGACCTGACCGAGACGATGCTGGACGAACTCCTCGACCAGCACCTGATCGAGGAGGTTGAACCGGGTCGCTACCGCATGCACGACCTGATGCGCCAGTACTCGGCGGAGCTGTCTCGCGATCTCGACGGAGCGCGGGACCGGGCGGAGGCCGCCGAGCGGCTTCTTGACCATGTGCTGCACGAGGTGGTCAGCCGAGCGCAGTCGCTCGAGCCGCTGGCTCTGCCCCGGCACCTCCGCCTGGACGCGCCTCGCCGCTCCGACCTTATCGGGCGCTCCGACCCGGCGGACGTCGAGTGGTTGGAGCGCGAGCGGTCGAACCTGCTCGCGCTGATCGCATCCGCCGAACAGCGGTCGGCCAACGGGTACGTGTGGCGGATCGCCCGAGCCATGTGGCGGTTCTGCTACATCCGGGGCTACTTCGACGACATCATCGTCACCCACCGGTCCGGCCTGGCCGCCGCCGAGAAGGACGGTGACCGGCCGGCACAGGCGGTCATGCACAACTACCTGGCCTCCGCGTACATCCGCACCGGCAGCTACCCGGACTCGCTGCGGCACCTTGAGGTGGCGGTCTCCCTCTCCCGCGAGCTTGGTGACCAGTTCAACGAGCACCGCTACCGGGCGAACCTTGTGGTCGTCAATCTGCTTACCGGCGACTTGTCGCGCTCGGTCGGCCTCGGGCGGCAACTGCTCCGGGAACGCCCCGGCGGGGCCGCCGTCGAATCGAGCCTGGCGCTGGTGAACCTCGGTCTCGCCCTCACCGTCATGGGGTGCTACGGCGAGGCGATCCGGGCCCACCGAATCCACCTGTTCGTCGCCCGGTGTCGCGGGAACCAGTACGAGATCTCGAGCGCCCTCGGCCACATCGCGGCGGTGGAGAATCGGCTCGGCCACTTTGCCAAGGCCGTCCGGCTCATCACCGCATCCCTCCGGCTCCGGGACCGGACCGGGCACCGGTTCGGGGAGACGGAGGTCCGCAACGACCTGGGGATCGCGTACCGGCACCTGGGCCGGCTGGACGCCGCGCGGGAGCAGCACGAGCTGGCCCTCAGCCTCGCGGTTGACTCGGGCGAACGGCACGTGCAGGCCGCAGTGTGGAACGACCTCGGCGTGACGCTGGCGTTCGCGGGGCGTACCGATGAGGCGGTGGCGGCCCACCACCGCGCCCTCGAGTTGGCGACCCGCATCGCCCACCCGTACGAGCAGGGCCGGGCCCTCGTCGCCCTCGCCGATCACCTTGGCGACGGCGAGCGGGAGCAGGCCCGCCGGTACCGGCGGCGGGCGCTGGCGGTCTTCCGGCGGATGGGGGCGCCGGAGCGGGACGGACTCGAGCGGCTTCTCGCCGAGCCCGACGGCCGCTGAGTCCCTTATCGATTTCTTATCGCGGTGCCCGCTACCGTTCCGCACGGTCGGCGATCGGGGGAGGCCCTGCACGGGAGAGGGCCGAGTCGACGAGACGCCCGCCGGATGGTTCCCCCCAGCGACCTGTCGGCGGGTAGGTGAGGGAGGAGCGTCGGTCGTGCCGTCGGCACCCGCGCGCGGCGCTCCTCCCCACCGGCTTGCCGCCGCCGGTCGTACCCGAGGGATAGGCTCGCGGCCGTGACCGAACCCGTGCAGCTCACCCACGTCGACCCGGCCGGGGCGGCCCGGATGGTCGACGTCTCCGCCAAGCCGGTCTCCGGCCGGCTCGCGGTCGCCGCCGGCCGGCTCCGCACCACGGGCGAGGTGGTGGAGTTGCTGCGCCGCGACGGCCTGCCCAAGGGCGACGCGCTCGCCGTCGGCCGGCTCGCCGGGATCATGGGGGCCAAGCGGACTCCCGACCTGATCCCGCTCTGCCACCCGATCGCCCTGCACGGCGTCACCGTCGACCTGCGGCTCACCGCCGACACCGTCGAGATCACCGCCACCGCGCGAACCGCCGACCGGACGGGCGTCGAGATGGAGGCGCTCACCGCCGTGGCCGTCGCCGGGCTCGCCCTGGTCGACATGGTCAAGGCGGTCGACCCGGCCGCGTCGGTCGACGCGGTACGCGTGCTCCGCAAGGCGGGCGGCAAGACCGGCGAGTGGGTGCGACCGGAGGACCGGCCGTGATCCGGGCCCGGGTGATTGTGGCGTCCAACCGTGCCGCCGCCGGGGTGTACGCGGACACCAGCGGTCCCCTCCTGGTCGCGGGCCTGCGCGAGCTGGGCTGCGAGGTCGACGAGCCGGTGGTGGTGCCGGACGGCGAGCCGGTCGGCGCGGCGCTGCGGGCGGCCCGGGACGAGGATGTCGACGTGGTGCTGACCAGCGGTGGCACCGGCATCACGCCGACCGACCGAACGCCCGAGGTGACCCGCGCTCTGCTCGACTACGAGATCCCCGGGATCGCCGAGGCGATCCGGGCGCACAGCCGGGACACGGTTCCCGCCGCCGCCCTGTCCCGGGGGCTGGCCGGCGTGGTCGGCCGGATGCTGGTGGTCAACCTGCCCGGGTCGCGGGGCGGGGCGAAGGACGGGCTGGCCGTGCTCGGGCCGATCCTGACGCACGCGGTGGACCAGCTCCGCGGCGGCGACCACTGACCACGCTCGGACAACTCGAACCCGGCGCCGCGCAGCGCCCTGGAGCCCTCGACTTCCCGTCCGGCGATAGGCTCGCCCGATGAGCACGGAAACCGCCGCCGCGGCGCAGGTCGCCGCGCCGCCGCCGGCCGGGTGGGAGGAGGCCCGTTCGCGGGTGTACGCGATCGGCCTCGCCGCCGCGCTCCCCGCGGTCGACCGGGCGCTCGCCGACGCCGACGGACACACCCTCGCCGAGCCGCTGACCACGCGTACCGACCTGCCGGCGTTCCCAACCTCCGGCGTGGACGGCTGGGCGGTGCGCGGGGACGGACCGTGGCGGGTGGTGGGCCGGGTGCTCGCCGGGCACACCCCCGACCCGCTGTCCGACGACGGCACCACCGCCGAGATCGCCACCGGGGCGATGGTCCCCGAGGGCACCACGGCGATCCTGCGGATCGAGGAGTCGACCCGGCCGTCCGACGGTCTGGTCGCCGGCACGCCACGCCCGGGACCGGAGTGGCGGGAGCCGGGCGAGGAGGCGTACGCCGGGGAGGAGCTGCTGCCGGCCGGCACCCCGGTCGACCCGGCGGTGATCGGCCTGGCCGCCTCCTGCGGCCACGACACGCTGCGGGTCCGCCGGCAGCCGCGCGCCGCGCTGCTGGTCTTCGGCGACGAGCTGCTCACCGCCGGCCCGCCCGGTGCCGGCCGGGTCCGGGACGCCCTCGGCCCGACCGTGCCGGCGTGGCTGCGCCGGTACGGCTGCCAGGTGCGCCCGGCCGACGTGATCGGCCCGGTGGCCGACACCCTCCCCGCCCACGTGGCCGCCCTGCGTGGCGCCCTGGCCGACGCCGACCTGGTCTGCACCACCGGCGGCACCATGCACGGCCCGGTCGACCACCTGCACCCCACGCTGGAGGCGCTCGGTGCGGACTACGTGGTGAACACCGTCGCGGTCCGTCCGGGCTTCCCGATGCTGCTGGCCCGGCTGGTCGGCGACGACGGACGGGTCCGCTTCGTGGCCGGCCTGCCGGGCAACCCGCAGTCGGCGGTCGTCGCGCTGGTCTCGCTGGTCGCGCCGCTGCTCGCCGGCCTTCAGGGCCGGCCGATGCCGGTGCTGCCGCAGGTCACGCTCGCCGAACCGGTGCCCGGCCGCGGTGACTACACCCATCTCGCCCTGGTCCGGGTGGACCGGGCCGCCGGCACCGCCCACCCGGTGCGCCACGTCGGTTCGGCCATGCTGCGTGGTCTGGCCGGCGCGGACGGTTTCGCGGTGATCGGGCCGGGCACCGGTGGCGAGGTCGGGGCCCGCGTCCCGGTCGTGCCGCTGCCGCTGACGCCAGGGGAGCGGTCGTGGTGAGTCCCGCAGTCGGCAACGAGGGAGGAACGGTGAGCCACGTCGAGGGGGTCACCGTCGGCGCGGTGACCGATCAGCCGCTCGATCTGGCCGCGCACGAGGCGGCGGTGGCCGACCCGCGGGCCGGCGCGGTGGTCTCGTTCCAGGGCGTGGTCCGCGACCACGACCACGGTCGCCCGGTCACCCTCCTGGAGTACGAGGGGCACCCCACCGCCGAGGCCGTGCTCCGGGAGGTCGCGGCTGAGATCGCCGCCGACCCGCAGGTGTACGCGGTGGCCGTGTCGCACCGGATCGGCCGGCTGGAGATCGGCGACGTGGCCCTGGTCGCGGCGGTCAGCACCGCGCACCGGGCGGCAGCCTTCGCGGCCTGCGCGCGGCTGGTCGACGAGGTGAAGGCGCGGCTGCCGATCTGGAAGCGGCAGGTCTTCGGTGACGGTACCGAGGAGTGGGTGAACTGCCCCTGACCGGCCCGCCCACCGTCGACGAGGGCGGGCGGGTGGTCAGCGGCGGGCGGTGAGCTGGGCGGTGCGGACCAGCCGGTCGTGGTAGAAGGCGGGTTCGGCGCCGGGCCGCCAGGGCAGCGCCGCGACCAGCACGATCAGGGCGATCGCCAGGGAGTTTTCCATCAGCGCGCCGAACAGGCCGTCCTGGTAGTGGGACACCTCGGGCAGCTGGTGCTCGTACGGCCAGATCGGCGAGACCAGGAAGATCAGGTAGAGCACGAGCGCGCCGACCCCGTGCCGCAGCCCGGTGAGTGTCGGATACCAGATCGGCGGGCGCAGCGGCGGTACCCCGCCGGTCGGCGGCGTTCCGGTGCCCCGGGCCGACAGCCCGCGGCTCGCCTCCCGGCGGCGTACCGCGGCGTCGGCCAGCACGATGATCGCCGGGATTACCCAGACCAGGTGGTGCGACCAGGAGATCGGGCTGATCACGTTGGCGGTCAGGCCGACCAGGGTGAACGCGGTCAGTTCGTCGCCGTCGGCCCGGGCGCTGGCCGCCCGGGACAGCCCCAGGGCCAGCACCAGCACCGAGAAGGCCAGCCAGAGCAGGCCGGGCGTCTCGATCGAGTCGTAGAGCCGGGCCAGCAGGCCGGCGAGGGACTGGTTGGCGGTCATGTCCGCCGCGCCGACCCGCTCGGTCTGCCAGAGCACCGAGCTGAAGTACGTCCGCGACTCCTCCCCGCAGAGCGCGAAGGTTCCGAGGGTCACGCCGATGGTGGTGCCGATCGCGGTCAGCGCCGCCCGCCACTGCCGGGTGATCATCAGGTAGGCGACGAACAGCGCCGGGGTCAGCTTGACCGCGGTGGCCAGGCCGATGCCCACCCCCGCCCAGGTGCCGTTGTAGACGAACCGGGCCAGCGCCGAGTCGGCGGTGTCGTGGTGGGTCCCCCGCTTGGCCCGCCAGCGCAGCCCGACCAGGTCCGCCATGATCAGCGCGAAGAGCAGGAGGTTGACCTGGCCGTAGCCGAGAGTCTCCCGGGACGGCTCGATGGCCAGCGCCATCGGTGTGGCGACGGCGACGGTGAACCAGAGCGGCCAGCCGAGCCGGTCCACGATCGGGCGCAGCAGCGCGGCCAGCACGACGGCGAGTGCGGCGATGCTGGCCAGGGCGTTGAACCAGCCGGCGGCCTCGACCGGCAGCCAGGACATCGGCAACATGACCAGCCCGGCGAAGGGCGGGTAGGTGAAGCCCAGGGTCGTTGAGGGTGCGATGAAGTCGTACAGCTCGTTCCCGCTCGCCCACCACACCACGGCACCGTGGTAGATCTTCATGTCGAAGAAGTTGTACGGCCGGCCGAAGGCGCCGATGGCGAGCCATGCGGCGTAGGCGACAGCGGCCAGGATGCCGGTCCGTACGACTGTCCTGCGCTCGTTCCCACGCGCTCCGCGACGGACTGGAGCGAGGCGGTCCAGCCGTCTACCGACGATCGCCGGCATGGCGGCGCCACCCCCGTACCAAGGTCGTCCTACCCGTCCAGGTCCCGCACGGAGCCTAGAACGGCGCCTCACGTTGCTGCCTCCCGCGTTATGCGACCGTGTCCGATCCCACACGTGTTTTTGACATTTCCACCGCGTTAACGGGTGTCGGACGGTTCAGGTGATTAGTGGCCTTGCGGGGGGTGGTGGCCGTATTGATGCAGGTCAGCCGGGAATTCGGCGGGCGGTGGCCGCCGAGCGCACAGCGATCTTCGCGTCCCGGCGGGGGGTCCGGACCGCCCGCTGCACGGAGCGGCGCGAGTGGTTGATCCGGTGGCCGGCGCGCCAGCGCAACCCGGGCTTGCCCTCGGTGTCGGCGGCGGCGAGGAGCAGGCCGCCGAAGAGCCCGAGGTTCTTCAGGAAGTGGATCTGGTTGTTGTTCTTCGCCGCCGGGTCGTCGTTGTTCCAGAACGGGTGCCCGGCGACGGTGACCGGCACCAGGGTGCCGGCCAGGATCAGCGCGGCGGGTCGGGTGAACTTCCCGGTCGCCAGCATCAACCCGCCGACGAGCTGGGTGGCCGAGTTGGCCCGGACGAGCGTGGCGGTGTCGGTGGGGATCCGCGGGTGCAGGTTCTGGAGCAGTGGGGCGGCCCGGTCGGTGACCGGCTTCGCGGCCTCGACCAGCCGACCCGGGTGCTGAAGGTTGCGGGCGCCGCTGACCACGAAGATGCCGCTCAACATGACACGGGCGAGGGTGCGCACGGGCTTCATGGATCAGTCATACCCCGTCGCGCAGTCCGCTACCCCTGCAACACCCGAAAGGGATCGGCCGACATGGACGTCCGGTCCGGGCGGTCCGACGGTCGATTTCAGCGACCGTCGCGGATGGACCGGCCGGGCGCGGTAAGGTCGCGCGGGTGACGACCCTGCGACTCCGACCCGAGGATCCGGCGGACGAGGGAGCGGTCGCCCGGGTGCTGGCCGCCGCCTTCGCCCGTCCTGACGTGGCCACGCCGCCCGAGGTGGACCTGGTCGACGAGCTCCGGCACAGCGATGCCTGGGTGCCCGAGCTGGCCATGGTCGCCGAGTACGGCGGGGAGGTCGTCGGTTACGCCCTGCTGAGCCGGGTACGGGTGTGCACCGAGCGCGGCTCCTACCCGGCCCTGGCGTTGGGTCCGGTGGCGGTTGCCCCGCACCGGCAGCGGATCGGGCATGGCACCGCGGTGGTGCAGGCGGCCCTGGACGCCGCGACCGAGCTGGGGGAACGACTGGTCGTGGTGCTCGGCGACCCGGCCTTCTACCGGCGCTTCGGGTTCGGTTCGGCGGACCGGGTGGGGCTGACCAGCCCGTGGTCCGGGCTCGGGGAGCCGTGGCAGGCCCTGGTGCTGCCGCCGTCCACCACCGATGCGGCCCCGCCGGCGTCCGGCGAGGTGGTCTTCCCGCCGCCCTGGTCGAAGGTCTGACACCGCCGGTCAGGCCGGCTGGGTCCGCAGGTAGCGGCCGAAGTGGGGGACGGTGAAGGCGACCGTGCCCCGCTCGCCGGAATAGATCAGCCCCTTCTTGATCAGCGCGTCGCGGGCCGGGGAGAGGCTGGCCGGCTTCCGGCCCAGCGCCCGGGCGATCTCCGCGGTCGGGACCGCCGCGTCCATGTCGTCCCGGCCGTTCTCCTCCCCCTCGATCAGGGAGAGCGTCGCCATCGCGCGCATGTACTCGCGTTCGGCCGGGGTGGCCCGTTCGAACCGGGAGCCGAAGAAGCCGACCGCCAGCTCGGCCTCCGCCTCGGGTGCGGCGACCCGGACGTCGGCGGCGGTGATCGGCGAGCGGGGGGCGTGGTCCCAGGTGGCTTTCCCGTACGCCTGGACGAAGTAGGGGTAGCCGCCGGACTTCTCGTAGAGCAGGTCGAGCGCCTTCTGCTCGTACTCGACCTCCTCCCGCTCGGCCGGCGCGCAGAGCGCCTGGTCGGCGGCGATCCGGTCCAGCCGGTCGATGCGCTGGTAGCGGAAGAGCCGCTCGGAGTACGACTTCGCGGCGCTGAGCACGGCCGGCAGGTGCGGCAGCCCGGCACCCACCACGATCAGCGGCGCGCCGAGCTGGGACAGCTCGTGGCAGGCGGCGCAGAGCGCGGAGACGTCCTCCGCGCCGAGGTCCTGCATCTCGTCGATGAAGATCGCGATACCGGTGCCCACGTCGGTGGCCACCGCCGCCGCGTCGCTGAGCAGCTCGACCAGGTCGATCTCGATGTCCCCGGAGTCGGCCCGGCCGCTGCTGGCCGGTACGTCGATGCCGGGCTGCCAGCGGTCGCGCAGCTTCGGGGCGCCGCCCCGGCCGGTGGGCGTGGAACGCTGGGCGAACGCCTTGAGCACGCCGAGGAAGGCGTCGATCCGGTCCGGGGCGCGGTGTCGGGGTGCGAGCTCGCGGACCGCCATGTGCAGTGCGGCGGCGACCGGCCGGCGCAGTGACTGGTCGGGCCGGGCCTCGATCTTGCCGGTGCCCCAGAGGCGGTTGATCGCCTGCGAGCGGAGGGTGTTGAGCAGGACGGTCTTGCCGACCCCGCGCAGGCCGGTGAGCATCAGGCTGCGTTCGGGGCGGCCCCGGGCGATCCGCTCCAGCACCACGTCGAAGACGTCCAGCTCGCGCCCCCGCCCGGCGAGTTCGGGCGGACGCTGGCCGGCGCCCGGGGCGTACGGGTTGCGGACCGGATCCACGAATCGCACAGTATCGGGCCGTCTAGCTGCGAGGCTAGACATCCGTAGATGGGGCTACCGGCGTGTCGGGTCCGTCGAGACAAAACTAGGGCTGTCTAGCGTGGATGCTAGACAGCCCTAGTTTTGGCTACGGCGGGATCAGCGCCGCTTCAGACAGAGAACGAAGTCGAGCGTGTCCAGCTCGCTGTCGAAAAAGAACCAGTCGGTGTAGCCCTCCACCTTGGCGCACTTCGCCTCGGCGTCCTTCTTGCCGCTCGTCGGACCGTCGATCCGGCTCAGCACCTCGTACGTCTTGGGGGTGCACTCGGTGATCATCAGCCTCGGCTGGCCGGTGCTCCCGTCGTTGCGGACGCACTGGCCCGACTGCACGAAGCGCGGGTCGGTCGAAGACGCCGGGGCCGCCGCCGCGGTGGCCGGGGCACCCGGGTCGCCCGCCTCCGCGGTCGGGTCGACGGCCGGTGCGCTCGCCACGGCGGCCCCACTCACCGGGGCCGGCTCGTCCCGGCCGAAGACCCAGAACGCCACCGCGGCGCCGAGCAGGAGCACCAGCACCACGGCCAGCACCGCGAGCAGCGGAGCCTTGCCGCGCCGGGGCCGGGGCGGCTCCGGGTAGGGCGGGTCGCCAGGCCCCACCGGCGGGTAGCCCGGGTGGGATCCGCTCTCCCAGCTCGCGGACGGCTCGTACCGCTGGGTGGGCGGGGCGGGCCGCGGGGCGGAGGGCTCCCCCCAGCCGCCCGGCTGGCCGGCGTACCCGGGAGTGTGGCGAGGGTCGGGCGGGGGCGGGTAGCCGTCGCCGGGTCGGCCGTCCCACGGGTCGGGCTGGCCGACCGGTGGTCCGAAGTTCGACATGGCAACTCCTCCGGAAAGCGCCGGTGCTGAGAGGCCGGCCACCAACAGGGGACGGCAACGTCGTCGTCACCGTAGCGTGGTCCACTGATGAGCTCACGCCCTGCCAGTGCGACACCGCTCGCCCACCCCGCCGCCCTCCCCACCCGGCCCACGCTGATCTGGACCGGGCTGATCCTCGTGTATCTGCTCTGGGGTTCGACGTACCTGGGCATCCGGGTCGCCGTCGAGTCGCTGCCGCCGCTCACCTCCGCGGCGATGCGGTTCGCCGCCGCCGCCGGAGTGCTGGCCCTGGTGTTGCGCCTCCGCCGCGGACCGGGCGCGCTCCGCGTCGATCGTCGGCAGGCCGGGTCCGCCGCCCTGATCGGCGTGCTCCTGCTCGCCGGCGGCAACGGGATGGTGGTGCTCGCCGAGTCCGGACCGCCCGGGGTGGCGGTGCCCTCCGGCATCGCCGCGCTGCTGGTGGCAACCGTGCCGCTGCTGGTCGTGCTCCTGCGTACGCTCGGCGGCGACCGCCCCCGGCCGTGGACGTTCGCCGGGGTGGCCCTCGGCTTCGTCGGCCTCGTCCTGCTCGTGGCGCCCACCGGCGGGCCGGGAGCCGTGCCGGTGGTCGGGGCGCTCACCGTGGTCGTCGGCGCCACCTCCTGGTCGGTCGGCTCCTACCTGTCCGGACGTATCCGGATGCCGGGGAACCCGTTCGTGGCCACCGTCTACGAGATGGTGGCCGGCGCGGTGGCGCTCGCCGTGATCGCCGCCGGTCGCGGCGAGTGGCGCGGCTTCACCCCCGCCGAGGTGACCGGCCGCTCCTGGGCGGCGCTGGCGTACCTGATGGTGGCCGGCTCGCTGGTCGCCTTCACCGCCTACGTCTGGCTGCTGCACCACGCGCCGATCTCGCTGGTCGCCACCTACGCGTACGTGAACCCGGCGGTCGCGGTGGCGCTCGGCGCGCTCCTGGCCGCCGAGCCGGTCACCGCCCACGTGCTGCTCGGTGGCGTGGTCATCGTCGCCGGGGTGGCGGTGGTGGTGAGCACCGAGCGTCCCCGCCGGCCGGTCGACGGGGCAGCCGCCGAGGCGGCCCGCCGGTAACATCCCGGCGCGTGTCCGCCGGGCTGGTGACGGGTGTCGCGCTCCTCGGTGCGCTGGCCGGCTCGGCCGCCGCGCCGCTGGCCCGCCGGGTGGCGCGGACCGGTCCGGTCCGGGTCGGGTGGCTCGGATCGGCGGCGGTGGGCGCGGTGGTGTTCGGCGGGCTGGCCACGGCGGTCGGCCCGGACCCGGCGCTGCCGGCGTTCCTGCTGGTCGCGGCCGTAGGACTGGTGCTCGCCCGGGTGGACCTGGCCTGCCTGCGCCTACCCGACCCGCTGGTGGCACTCGCCGCGGCCGGCGGTGGGCTGGGGCTGGTCGCCGCCGCGCTGGCCGCCGGCACCCCGGGCCGCCTGCTTCCGGCGCTGGCCGGCGCGGCCGTCTCGTTCGCCGGCTACGTGCTGCTCGCCCTGCTGCCCGGCGCCAGGCTCGGCTTCGGCGACGTGAAGCTCGCCGCCGCGCTCGGCCTGCCGCTCGGCTGGCTGGGCTGGCCGGCCCTGGGTCTCGGCCTGCTCCTGCCGCACGTGCTCAACGGTGTGGTGGCGCTCGCCCTGCTCGCCGCCCGCCGGGTACGCCGGGACACCGCCCTGCCGTTCGGCCCGGCGATCCTGACCGGCGCCTGGCTGGCGGTGCTGCTCGCCTGAAGCGTCGCGCGAGCAGAGCCGCCGCTCCGGGGCGCGCCGGCCCGCTCGGCGATGCCCCCGGCGCTGGCTGCGCTCCCTGACGGCGAGGAGAAGAACGGTGAGCGATATGCCTCAGCGGCATATCTATGTCTCTGCGGCATATCGCTCTCAAGTGATTCCCCGGTCGTGCGGGCCCCGCCGGGCGTCAGATCAGCCGGAGCTGGCGGTCCTTGGGGCGACGGGCCTCCGGTTCGCCGAACCGCTCGAACAGGCCGGGGTCGATCACGTCGAGGAACGGCGACGGCCGGCATTCACGTTCCGCGCCGTGCCGGGTGCGCCGCGCGGCGTGGCTGACGTACAACCGGTCCTGGGCCCGGGTGAGCCCGACGAAGAAGAGCCGGCGCTCCTCGGCCACCGCGTCGTCGTCCGGCTCCGACCCGGGCCAGCGCAGCGGCAGCAGCCCGTCCTCGGCCCCCACCAGGAACACGACCGGGAACTCCAGGCCCTTCGCGGCGTGCAGGGTGAGCAGGGTGACCGCCTCGGCGCGCGGGTCGAGGGCGTCCACCTCCGCGCCGGTGGCCAACTGGGACAGGAACAGCTCCAGGTCGTCGCCGCAGCGCCGGGCCAGCGGGGTGAGCAGGTCCACCGCCAACCGGACATCCTCGGGGCGTGCCGAGCCGGAACCGTCGAGGGTCGGCACGGCGAACCGCTCCGCCAGCACCTGCCCGGCCAGCCGGACGCGGGCGGCCAGCGAACCGTCCAGCCCGGCGTGCCGCAGCTCGCGGGCGATGGCCGTCACCCCGGGACGGTCCCGGAGCCGGTCGTGCGAGCGCTTCTGCACCGGGATGTTCGCCCGGGCCAGGGCGTCCACGATCGGGGCCGCCTGGGAGTCGGTCCGGTAGAGCACCGCGATGTCGGAGAACGACAAAGAGGTCGACCGGCCGTCGATCCGGCCCGAGTCCAGCGACCGGTGGGAGAGACCGCCGACCAGGTCGTCGATCGTGCGTACCAGGAAGTCCGCCTCGTCCGCGACGGAGGCCGCGGCGTAGCGGCCCACCAGCGGCGCCTCCGGGTCGAGCCGGGCCGGGTCGAGGCGGCGGCCGCGCACGAGCGAAGACGGCGCGATGGCCTGCACCGCGGCGGCCAGAATCGGTGCTGATGAACGGTAGTTGCGGTTCAGCCGGACCAGCCGGGCGTCGGTGAAGTCCTGGGAGAAGCGCAGGAAGTAGCCGACGTCCGCGCCCCGGAACGAGTAGATCGCCTGGTCCGGGTCGCCGATCGCGCAGAGGTTGCCGTCGGTGGGGGAGAGCAGCCGCAGCAGCTCGTACTGGACCGCGTCGACGTCCTGGTACTCGTCGACGAAGATCCACTTCCAGCGCTCGCGGTACTCGCGGACCAGCTTCCGGTCGCCACTGAGCAGCGCCACCGGCAGGGTGAGCAGCTCGTCCAGGTCGACCAGGTCCCGCTTGCGCAGCAACCCGGTGTACGCCTCCGGGTCGTCGCCGGCCTCGGCCCGGGCCGCCGCCCGGTCGGCGTCGTCGGCGATGCGGAAGTCCGCCGGCAGGCCGGCGGCCTCGGCGTTCTCCCGCAGCATGGTGAGCCCCAGCGAGTGGAAGGTGCCGACGGTGACGTCCTCGGCCACCGGGCCGAGCAACCCGTCGAGGCGGTGCCGCAGCTCCTCGGCCGCCCGCCGGGTGAAGGTGATCGCCAGGCACTGCTCCGGGAAGACGTTGAGTTCCGCGCAGAGGTACGCGATCCGGTGGGTGAGCGTCCGGGTCTTGCCGGTGCCCGGGCCGGCCACGATCAACAGCGGGCCGCCCGGCGCGGAGGCTGCCACCCGCTGCATCGCGTCGAGCCGGTCCAGCAGGCCGGTGCCAACCTCCTCCATACCGGCGAGCATCGGCTCGAACGGCTCGTGCGGGGAGGGCAACGGCGCGATCGGTGGCGGAGGCGGCGGCGTGACCTTCCGCTTCGGCTCGGCCTTCGCCGCCGCGGGGCGCTTGGCCCGGGGCTTCGGCGCCGGCTCCGCGGGCTTGCGCTGCGCGGGCACGGGTACGGGTACGTCGAAGAGCGTGTCCTGCGCGCCCGTCCCGCCCGAGGCGCCCAGCTCGGCCGGGTCGAAGAGGGTGATCACGCCGTACTCGCCGTCGTAGCCGGGAACCCGGCGCACCTCGCCCCGGCGGAGCCGGCCGATCCCCTCGGCGAGCAGCTCCCCGCCGACCCGGCCGATCTCGTCCAGCGGGGCGCCGGTCAGGATTTCCAGCTCCGGGCCGAGCGCGGCGATCAGCTCGTTGAGCTTTCCCTCGACCTTCTTCGACCGGGCGCCCACCTTGTTGATCTCGCCGAGGATCTCGGCGAGCGGGACCAGGTGGGTGACCTCCCGGGCGTGGGCCGGCCGGTGTCCCTCGGGCCGGTCCGCCAGCTCCTCGACCCGGCTGAGCACGCCCACGGTCAGCGGCTTGCCGCACTCCGGGCACCGTCCAGCGGCCTCCCGGGTCCGCTCCGGGGACCAGTTCACCCCGCACAGCCGGTGGCCGTCGGCGTGGTACTTGCCCTCCTCCGGAAAGAACTCGATCGTGCCGGCCAGACCGTCCCCGGTGCGCAGCGCCTCCCGGATGGCGAAGTAGTCGCGGACCGAGGCGAAGACGGTGGCCTCGCGGGCCAGGGCGGGCGGTGAGTGCGCGTCCGAGTTGGAGACCAACTGGTAGCGGTCCAGGCTGCCGACCCGCCAGTTCATCTCGGGATCGGAGGAGAGCCCGGTCTCCACCGCGAAGACGTGCTCGGCCAAGTCGGCGTAGCAGTCGGCGATGGCGTCGAAGCCGGACTTCGAGCCCAGCGCCGAGAACCAGGGCGTCCAGATGTGCGCCGGCACCAGGTAGCCGTCCGGGCTGGCCTCGAGGGTGATCTCCAGCAGGTCGCGGGAGTCCAGGCCGAGGATCGGCCGGCCGTCCGAGCCGAGGTTGCCGATCCGCCCGAGCGCGGTGTTGAACCGGGCCACCGCGTCCAGGTCCGGCAGGTAGATCAGGTGGTGCACCTTACGGGTCCGGTCGTCCCGCTTGTAGATGGTGGAGATTTCCACGCTGAGCATGAACCGGACCGGATCCGCCTCCGCCGCGTCGGCCAGCCGGGGTGGCAGGCGGCGGGCGATGTCCCGCTCCGCCTCGGGGCTGAGCCGGTACAGGCCGGGCTCGGCCGGGTGCAGCGTCTCCCGCAGGTGGTCGTACCAGGCGGGGTGGGTGAAGTCCCCGGTGCCGAGCACGCCGATGCCCTTGCGTCGGGCCCACCAGCCCAGGTTCGGCAGGGTCAGGTCGCGGCTGCACGCGCGCGAGTACTTCGAGTGGATGTGCAGATCCGCGACGAACGGCGGGAGGCCACCGGGGGGTGCGGCGCTGAACGGAGGCACGCCGCATCCTGTCACGTCCGGTCCACTGCCCGGCCGCCGCCACGCGTACGCGTGACCTGAGCAATCCGCCGCTGGACTGCGGGGCCCCGGCGCGCTATGGGGCGCGCAGCTCGACCAGGGTCACCTGCGGCGGTGCGCCGACCCGGACCGGCGGGCCCCAGAAGCCGGCGCCGTTGGTCACGTAGACCTTGGTGCCGTCCACCTCGCCGAGACCGGAGACCACCGGCTGCTGGAGCGGGACGAGCAGGTTGAACGGCGCCATCTGGCCGCCGTGGGTGTGCCCGGAGAGCTGCAGGTCGACGCCGAACTTCGCCGCCTCGTGCGCGGCCACCGGCTGATGGGCCAGCAGCACCACCGGGCGGCCCGGGTTCCGGTCGGCCAGGGCGGTGGCGTAGTCGGCCGGGGCGGCCAGCCCGGTGCCCGCAGCGGTGACGTCGTTCACCCCGGCCAGGTCCAGCACGCCGCCCCGGGTATTGATCTCCTGACGCTCGTTCTGGAGCACGCGTACGCCGAGCCGGTCCACCTCGCGGACCCACTCCTCGACACCCGAGTAGTACTCGTGGTTGCCGGTGACGAAGAAGCTGCCGTGCCGGGAGCGCAGGTCGCGCAGCGGTTCGGCGGCCTCGCCCAGCTCGGCCACCGAGCCGTCGACCAGGTCGCCGACGATCGCCACGAGGTCGGCGTCCAATCGGTTGATCATCGCGACGATCCGCTCGGTGTGCGACCGGCCGCTCAGCGGCCCGAGGTGGATGTCCGACACCGTGGCGATCCGCAGGCCGTCCATGCTGCGCGGCAGCTTCGCCAGCGGGATGCGGACCCGGTCCAGCTGCGGTGGGCCCAGCGCGGTGCGCACCCCGTACCCGGTGATGCCGGAGGCGGTGAGCCCGGCGAAGATCGCGGCCCCGCGGGCGAGCAGCAGGCGACGGGACGGGTCGTGGTCCGGCTGACCGGCCGCCGCGGCGGCCGGCGGGTCGACCGGGTGTCCGGTCGGGTCGTCGGCGGAGGTGCCGACGGCCAGCGGGTCGCCGGCGCCGACCAGGGCCGGCTCCGGCGCCGCCGCGGTGGGCTCGGCGACCGCCGCCCGGCGCCGCAGTGCCAGCTTGGCCACCGCCACCGGCACTTCCAGCACCAGCAGCACGACCAGCAGGTAGAACATCAGGCCGATCCAGAGGAAGCCCGGCCAGGCCAGGAAGCGGATGTCCGCGCGGTTCGTGCCCATCGTCGCTGGCACCAGCAGCCCCAGCAGCAGTACGACGCTGCCGCCGATCTTCCGCCAGCGGCCCGGGACGGTGGTACTGAGGACCAGTCGCTTCCAGAGGTAGAGGTGGATCAGGACGATGACGAGCAGGGCGAAGCCGATGAACGTCACCAGCGCCACAATGAGCCTCCCTCAGCCACCCGCGAACGGCGGCAGCACATCGACGGTCACCCCGCCCGGCAGCGGAAATCGACGATCGTGGCAGGCCACGCCGTCAACCAGGAAACTCGCCGCCTTCAGCACGACGGCCAGCCGCTCACCGTGCCGGGTGGTCAGCTCTTCGACGAGCTCGTCCAGCGACCGGCCGGCGGCCACGGTCTCCTCGGACCGTCCGGCGGCGGCCCGCGCCCCGGCGAAGTAGCGCACGGTGAGCTGCACCGGTCAGCCCCCGATCGCGGACATCGGGCGGGCGGGTTGCAGGAAGGCCGGGTCGTCGATGCCGTGCCCGGCCCGCTTGCCCCACATCGCCGTACGCCACCGGCGGGCCAGCTCGGCGTCGTCCGCCCCGGCGCGCAGCGCGCCGCGCAGGTCGGACTCCTCGGTCGCGAAGAGGCACGCCCGGACCTGCCCGTCGGCGGTGAGCCGGGTGCGGTCGCAGTCGCCGCAGAACGGCCGGGTCACGCTGCCGATCACCCCGACCCGGTCCGGGCCGCCGTTGACCAGCCAGGTCTCGGCGGGCGCCGCGCCCCGCTCGGCCGGGTCGGGCGTCAGCGCGAACTCCCGGCCCAGCGCCGCCAGGATCTCGTCGGCGGTGACCATCGCCGTCCGGTCCCAGCCGTGCTGGGCGTCCAGCGGCATCTGCTCGATGAACCGCAGCTCGTAGCCGTGGGCCAGGGCGAACCGGAGCAGCGCCGGTGCCTCGTCGTCGTTGACCCCGCGCATCAGCACCGCGTTCACCTTAACCGGGGTCAGCCCGGCCGCAGCCGCGCCGGACAGCCCGGCGAGCACGTCGGCGAGCCGGTCCCGCCGGGTCAGCTCGGTGAAACGGGCCCGGTCCAGGGTGTCCAGCGAGACGTTCACCCGGTCCAGCCCGGCGGCGCGCAGGGTGGCGGCGAGCCGTTCCAGCCCGAGACCGTTGGTGGTCAGCGAGATCCGCGGGCGCGGCTCCAGGGCGGCCACCGCCGACACGATGCCGACCAGCCCGGGCCGGATCAGCGGCTCCCCGCCCGTGAAACGCACCTCGGTGACGCCGAGCCGCTGCACCGCGATCCGGACCAGCCGGACGATCTCGTCGTCGCCGAGCAGCTGCGGTCCGGCCAACCAGGGCAGCCCTTCGGCCGGCATGCAGTAGGTGCAACGCAGATTGCACTTGTCGGTCAACGAGACCCGCAGGTCCCGGGCGACGCGGCCGTACCGGTCGACGAGGACCCCGTCGGTTGTCGTGGGGGCGGCGGTCACCTGTCGACCGTAGCGCGTCCGGCGCCCCGCAGCGCGGCCCGGGCAGCGGTTCCCACCGCGTCCCGGTACGCCGCGCCGAACAGCGCGGTGTGCACCAGCAGCAGCTGGAGCTGGTGCAGTGGCACCCGCTCCCGCCAGCCGTCGGCCAGCGGCCACGCCTCCCGGTAGGCGGCCATCATCCGGTCCAGGTGCGGTGGGCCACCGAAGAGGGCCAGCTGGGCGAGGTCGGTCTCCCGGTGGCCGCCGTGTGCCGCCGGGTCGATCAGCCAGATCCGGTCGTCCGCGCCCCAGAGCAGGTTGCCCGGCCAGAGGTCGCCGTGCACCCGCGCCGGTGGCTCGTCACCACCGAACTCGCCGAGCCGGTCGATCAGCTCCTCCACCGGACGGACCTCCGCGGCGGTGAGCGCGCCGCCGTCCACCGACATCCGCAGGTACGGCAGGAGCCGGCGCCGTGCGAACCAGTCCGACCACGGGCCCGGGTCCGGCGTGTTGTCCTGCGGCAGCGCGCCGATGAAGCCGGCCCAGTCCGCGCCGAACGCGGGGGCCCCGGCGCGGTGCAGCCCGGCCAGCTCACGCCCGAACCGATCGGCCGCCTCCGGGCTCGGTTCGCCCGGCTCGACCCAGTCCAGCGCCAGCAGCTCCGGCAGCGCCACCAGGACTTCCGGCACGGCGACGGGGCCCGCCTCGCGCAGCCACCGCAGCCCGGCCGCCTCGGCGGCGAAGAAGCCCTCGGGCACCGGCCGCCCGGCCCGCTCCGGCCAGCTTTTGGCGAAGACCGAGTGCCCGTCGTCGAGAGTGAGCCGGGAGGTGGCGCAGATGTCACCGCCGGAGACCGGCGTCTCCCGGATCCGCTGGTGGGTCAGGAAGGTCGGCAGGTGCTCCGGGTGTGCCCGCAGGTACGCCAGGTCCATGAGCGCAAGGTAGCGGGTCGGACCGACGCCCGGGGGCGGTGCGGCGTCCTCCGCCCGTACCGATCGGCGTTCACCTGCGGCGATACTCTCCGTATCTGTGGACAACCCGTGTGTCGTCCACAGGGTCTGTCGGGGTGGGCCAGGGTCGCCGCACGCTCCCGGCATGACTCCCACCGACCAGCCCCGGCTCGCCGTCCGCTCGCCCGCCGACCTGATCGCCGCCGTGCCGTACCTGCTCGGCTTCCACCCCGCCGACAGTGTGGTCGTGGTGGCGATGCGCGGCCGCCGGGTCGTCTTCGCCGCCCGGGGCGACCTGCCCGGACCGGGTGCCGACCCGCAGCCGGCCGCCCGACACCTGGCCGAGGTGGTCGCCCGGCAGGGTACCGAGTCCGCCACCGTGATCGGGTACGGTCCGGCCACCCGGGTGACCAGCGCGGTCGACGCGGTCGGCGAGGCGTTGGACGGGGCCGGGCTGCTCGTCCTCGACGCGCTCCGGGTCAGCGACGGGCGCTGGTGGTCCTACCTGTGCACCGAGCCGGAGTGCTGCCCGCCCGACGGCACCCCGTACGACCCGGGGGCCAGCCGGGTCAGCGCGGCGGCCGTCTTCGCCGGTCAGGTCGCCCTGCCCGACCGGGCCGCGCTGACCGCCCAGGTGTCCGCGCTCGACGGTCCGGTCCGGGTGGCCATGCGCCGGGCCACCGTCCGGGCCCGCGGTCGCCTGGCGGCCCTGACGCCGGAGGCGACCGGAACCGGGACGGCCGGCAGCCGGTCCGTGCGGTCCGCCGGAGTGGCGGCCGTCCGCACCGCGTTCCGCCGGCACCGGCGCGGCCAGCGGCTGACCGACGACGAGGCGGCCTGGCTGACCGTGCTCCTCGGCCAACTTTCGGTACGCGACCACGCCTGGGAGCGGACGGACGGGCGGGACGCCGACATCAGCCTCTGGACCGACGTGCTGCGGCGGGCCGAGCCGGAGCTGATCGCCGCCCCCGGCAGCCTGCTCGCCTTCGCGTCCTGGCGGGCGGGGTACGGCGCCCTGGCCGCGGTGGCCCTGGAACGGGTGCTCGCCGCCCACCCCGACTACTCGCTCGCGGTGCTCCTGGACGACCTGCTCCGTCGCGGGCTGCCCCCGTCCGAGCTGGACGGCTGGCCGGAGGTCGGCGGCGCGGCGGTGCTGCGGCGTCGGCGTCGCCGGCCGGGCCGTTGAGCGAGCCGCAGACGCCGCGCCGGTGCGCCGCTCGCCTCCCCTCGCCGGACGCCGGCCAGCATCGCACCAGTCGGCCCGCATCCGGCAGGCGAGGAACGCGGCGCGTCCGTGCTTCGGGACGCGCCCACAGCGGACGGTGGGCCCCGCCGCAGCCACCGTCGGTCAGCCGACGCGGGACGTCCCCGTGTAGACGTTCATCGTCCGGTCGCGCAGGAAGCCGACCAGGGTCATCCCGGCCTCCTCGGCCAGCTCGACGGCGAGGGTGCTGGGCGCGGAGACTGCCGCCAGCAGCGGCACCCCGGCCATCCACGCCTTCTGGGTCAGCTCGAAGCTGGCTCGTCCGGAGACCAGCAGCACGTGCCCGGCCAACGGCAGCCGGCGCTCCCGCACCGCCCAGCCGACCACCTTGTCCACCGCGTTGTGCCGGCCGACGTCCTCGCGCAGCACCAGCAGTTCGCCGTCGGCGGAGAAGAGCCCGGCCGCGTGCAGGCCGCCGGTGCGGTCGAAGGCGCGCTGCGCGGCGCGCAGCCGGTCGGGCAGCGCGACCAGCAGCTCGGCGGGTACGCGCAGCGGGTCGTCGGCGACCGCGAAGCGCGACCGGGTCCGCACCGAGTCGATGCTCGCTTTGCCGCACACCCCGCACGAGCTGGTCGTGTAGAAGTTGCGGGCCGGGTCGGTGACCGGCTCGGGCACGCCGGGGGCGAGCACCACGTCGACCACGTTGTAGGTGTTCGGCGTCTCCGCCCCGGCACAGAGCTGGGCGGTGTGCACGTCGTCGGCGGACCGGATCAGCCCCTCGGTGAGCAGGAAGCCGATCGCCAGGTCCAGGTCGTCGCCGGGGGTGCGCATGGTCACCGCGAGCGGCTTCCGCCGGCCGGGGCCGGCCGCGCCGACCCGGATCTCCAGTGGTTCCTCCACCGCCAGGGTGTCCTGCCGTCGTACCCGGGCCCGCCCGTCGACCGCCGCGTCGAGGTCGATCCGGAGCACGCCACGCCGGTCAGTCGCCCGTCCCATCCCGCCATCCTGCCCCGCCGGGCCGCCCACCCGCACAGCGACGCCCGGGCTCCGTGGGCGACGCGCCGGGCCGACCGCCCGGGCCGACCGCCCAGGTCCCGCCGAGATCCGGGCGACAGAGGGCCGCCCGATCTTGGCGGAGCGGGGTGCCGTCGGGCTGGGAGATCGGGTCGCCGCGCCACGACCACCCGTCCTCTCCCGACGGCGGGGGCAGGGGCATCGAGTCCGGGAGGGTACGGCGCGGGGGCCGGGGCGGTTACCGTGGCCCGATGACGACCTACGCGGCGGTGGTGCTCTCGGGTGGCGCGGCCCGCCGAATGGGCGGGGTCGACAAGCCGGCGCGTCCGGTCGGTGGCCGTCCGATGCTGCACCGGGTGCTGGCGGCGGTCGCCGACGCCGAGCCGCGGATCGTGGTCGGCCCGGTCGGCCCGGTCCCCGCGGACGTCCGAACGACCCGGGAGGAGCCGCCCGGCGGGGGCCCGGTCGCCGCCACCGCCGCGGGGCTGGCCCTGCTCGACCCCGGTACGACCACCGTCGCCCTGCTCGCCGCCGACCTGCCCCTGCTCACTCCTTCAGCGGTGGCCGACCTGCGCCGGGCGCTCGCCGGGTCGACGGCTGACGGCGCCTGCTACGTCGACGGCGACGGTCGGCGGCAGCAGCTGTGCGGGGTGTGGCGCGTCGCGGTGCTGCGGGCCGCGGTCGACCGGCTGGCCGCCGAGCGGGGTGGCACGGTCGACGGGGCCCCGGTGCGCGCGCTGCTGGCCGGGATGGTCGTCCGGGAGGTGAGCTGGTCCGGCTCCGGGCCGCCGCCCTGGTTCGACTGCGACACTGACGAGGACGTACGCCGGGCCGAGGAGTGGACGCGATGACGGTGATGGACGACTGGGTCACGGCGGCCTGCGCCGAGCTGGGGCTGGATCCGGCCGAGGTGGCGGTGCCGGTCGTGCTCGACCTGGCCAGGGACGTGGCCCACCAGGTGCTGCGTCCGGGCGCGCCGGTCACGGCGTACCTCCTCGGGGTGGCCGTGGGGCGGGGAGCGGACCCCACCGCGGCGGCCGCGCGGCTCAGCGAGCTGGCCGGCTCCTGGCCGGTCGAGCTGGACGGCACCGCCCCCGCCGAGTAGGCCGTTCCGTCGGTTCCGCGACCCGCTGTCCGATCCCGGTCCGCCATGATTCGACCTCCACCGGCCGTGGGTAGGGTGGCCCTGACGGACGGAGGCGATCATGACGGCAGACCACCCCTCGCCGGCCGACGAGCCCGCCGGTGACGGCACGCCGGAGCAGTACGAGCCGATCCTGCTGGACGAGCCCACCACGGCCGATCTCCGGGCCAAGGTGACCGAGGCCTGGCGGGAGCTCGCCCGGGCGCTGGCCGAGCGGCTGCGCGCCCTGCCCAGCGGCGCGCACCTGGAGCTGACCCTCGACCCGACCGCCTCCGGGACCGGCGACGCCGTCTACTCGATCAGCGTGGACGTCGGCGACGACGGCCAGCTGTCGGCGCGGGCGGTCGGCAACGCCACGCTGCCGCCGGGCTACCGGCTGGACCGCGCCGCGGTCGCGGACATGATCGCGCTCGGCTGGTCCCCGCCCGGTGTGGTCGAGGGTTCGGGCGAGCAGTTCGGCCTGGACTGCCCGGTCAACGAGGCGACCCGGCTGGCGGCGGTGCTCTCCCGGACGCTGCGCGACGTGTACGGCGCCCCGCACCCCGCCTTCCTGGTCTATCTGGTGCACGACGCGGACGGGAAGGCGTTGCCGGTGGAGCCGCTCGGCACGGCCCGCAGCGAGTTCGGCCCGGACCGTGACGTGGAGACCGACCTCGACGAGGCGCTGGCCGCCGCGGCCACCGCGCAGGCCGTCGAGAACGACTTGCTGGCCCTCGAGGAGCGGGTCCGTACGGTCGTCTCGACCATGCTCAAGTCGAAGTCCGACCAGTTGCAGGTCGACTCCGACGGCGACATCAACATCCGGGCCGGGTCGGCGATGGTCTTCGTCCGGGTACGCGACAACCCGCCCCTGGTCGACGTCTTCTCCCCGGTGCTCACCGAGGTCGAGCCGACCGAGCGTCTCTACGTGAAGCTCTCCGAGCTGACCAACCGGATGCCCATCGGCCGTCTCTACTGCGCCGACGACACCGTGTGGGCCTCCGTCCCGGTCTTCGGCCGCAACTTCCAGGCCACCCACCTGATGCTCGCGGTGCAGGTGATGACTGGCCTGGCCGACGAGTTGGACGACCGCCTGCACGGCGAGTTCGGCGGCAAGCGCTTCTTCGGCGAGGGTGACAAGCCCGCCCGCAGCCACCCCGAACACCGCACCGGCATGTACCTCTGACCCGACCCCCACCCCCCACCCCTCGGCCACGAGGGCGCTGATTCACGGAATGAGTGGCCATCGGACGCGGCATGGCCACTCATTCCGTGAATTAGCGCGGATTTTGGGGTGGGCGCGGGCGGGGGTTAGGGGAGGTCCAGGAGGGTTTTGCCTACGGTGGCGCGGGACTGCATGGCGGCGTGCGCGTCGGCGGCCCGTTCCAGGGGGAAGCGCTGCCCGATCAGCGGGCGGAGCCGCCCGGCCGCGCCCTCGGCCAGTGCCTGCTCGGTGAGCGCGCGCAGCTCGTGCGGCGGGGCGCTCGGGCGGAGCAGGGTCACCTTCCGCGCGGCGGCCACCTCCGCGGGCAGGTCCGCCCAGGTGCCGCCGGCCAGCCCGAAGCTGAGCATCCGGCCACCCGGGTCGAGCAGGTCGAACGCGGCCCGGGCGATCGGCCCGCCCACCCCGTCGAAGACCACGTCGAGCCCGCCGGTCGCGGCGTGTACCCGGTCGGGCCAGTCCGGCTGCCGGTAGTCGATCACCACGTCGAGGCCGCGTCCGCGCAGCAGGGCCACCTTGCGCGGCCCGCCGGCGGCGGCGACGACCCGGGCACCGGCCGCCGTGACGAGCTGGGTCAGCAGGCTGCCGACCCCGCCGGCCGCCGCCTCCACGAGGACCCGCTCGCCGGCCCGCAGCCCGGCCGCCCGGACCAGCATGAGGGCGGTGCGACCGTCGGCGAGCAGCGCGACGGCCTGGTCCAGCGGCAACCCGTCCGGCACCGGAAGGGGCGCGTCGTGCGCCACCGCCACGCGCTCGGCGTACCCGCCGGTGCCGCCGGTGGAGCTGACCACCCGTCGGCCGACCAGTGCCGGGTCGACGCCGGGCCCGACCTCGGCGATGGTGCCGCCCACGCCGTTGCCGGGGATCAACGGCAGTTCCCGGGCGAACGGGCCGAACCCGGTCGCCCGGAACATGGTCTCGACGAAGGTCAGGTTGGCGTGCGCCACCTCGATCAGCACCTGTCCCGCGCCGGGTACCGGGTCCGGCGCCGGTCCCGGGACGAGCACCTCCGGACCGCCGAACTCCCGCAGCCACACCGCCCGCACGTCGTGTCCTCCTGCCCGGGACCGTCCCGGTGGGGTCCCGGCGTCCAGTGGACGACCTGAAGCGGGCTTGAGGTCAAGGCGCGGACGGGCCGACGCCGGGGGACTCGACGAGCCGGGACAGCACGATGGTGCTCCGGGACGAGGTGACGAAGGATTCGGCCCGCAGTCGCTCCAGCGCCTCCTCCAGGTGGGCGATGTCGGCGGCCCGCAGGTGCACCAGCGCGTCCGCCTCCCCGGAGACCGTGTACGCGCCGACCACCTCGGGGTGCCGGCGCGCGGCCGCCCCGATCTGCGCCGGGGTGGTCCGGCCGGCGCAGAACAGCTCGACGAACGCCTCGGTGGTCCAGCCGACGGCGGCCGGGTCGACGACCGCGGTGAAGCCCCGGATGACCCCGGCGGATCGGAGTCGGTCGACCCGTCGCTTGACCGCGGGGGCGGAGAGTGACACCCGGGTGCCGATGTCCGCGTACGAGGCGCGGGCATCTGCCACGAGCAACGCAATGATTCGCTGGTCGACCGCGTCTATCTGCAACGTTCCGCCTCTGGGAAGCAATGGTTGTGGCTGTTACCAAAGTTGTACCGTACCTACTCTTGGTGACCGTGAACCAGCAGCGAGTCCCGCGAAAGCGGACATATCTCATGTGCTCGCCCGAGCACTTCGCGGTCGAGTACGCGATCAACCCGTGGATGGACGTGACCGCGCCGGTCGACGCGGAGCTGGCGGTCAAGCAGTGGGACCGCCTGCGGGAGACGCTGGTCGGCCTCGGCCATGAGGTGCACCTGCTCACGCCGGAACGCGGGCTGCCGGACATGGTCTTCGCGGCCAACGGCGCCTTCGTGGTGGACGGCACGGTCTACGGCGCCCAGTTCAAGCACGAGCAGCGGGCTGCCGAGGCCGCCGCGCACCGGGCGTTCTACGAGGAGCACGGCTGGCGGTTCATCGCGCCGAGCGATACCAACGAGGGCGAGGGCGACTTCGTGTACCTGCCGGACGCGCACGGTGGGCTGATCCTCGCCGGCCACGGCTTCCGCACCGAGCTGGCCGCGCACGCCGAGGCGCAGGAGGCGCTCGGCCGGCCGGTGGTCTCGCTGCGCCTGGTCGACCCGCGCTTCTACCACCTGGACGTGGCGCTCGCCTCGATCGACGACGAGAACGTCGTCTACTACCCGGGTGCCTTCTCCGCGGCCAGCCAGAAGGTCCTCGCCCAGCTCTTCCCGGACGCGGTGCTCGCCGACGACGAGGACGCGCTGGCCTTCGGCCTGAACCTGGTCAGCGACGGCCGGAACGTGGTGCTGAACAGCGAGGCGACCCGACTGGCCGGCAAGCTCAAGATGGCGGGCTACAGCCCGGTCCCGGTCGAGCTGGCCGAGCTGAAGAAGGGTGGCGGCAGCGTGAAGTGCTGCATCGCCGAGCTGCGCCACTGACGCGGGCGCCCCGCGCCGGACCCGGAACGGGCGGCCTCCCCGTAGGGAGGTCGCCCGTTCGGCGTACGGGCGGGCTCAGCCCAGGGTGGCCAGCTCGTTGACGACGACGTTGGACAGCAGTCGGCCGTCGAGCATGACCCGGCGCAGGTACCACTTCTGCTGCGGGGTACGCGGCTGGTTGAACTGCCAGGCGCCGCGCGGGCTGTCGATCTGGCCGATCTTGCCGAGCGCCAGGTTGACCGCCTGCGGCGTCGGGTTCCCACCGACCAGCCGGATCGCCTTGTCCAGCACCTGGGCGGCGTCGTACGAGGCCATCGCGTAGGTGGTTGGGGAGACGCTGTACGTCTTCCGGTACGCCGAGGCGAACACCCGGTTCGCGTTGTTGTTCAGGTCGGGCGAGTAGTTCAGCGCGGTCTCGATGCCGTGCTTGAGGATGCGTGCCCGCTGCACGCCCTGCTCCCCGTCGTCGAGCTGGCTCAACACGGTGCCCTCGGTGAGGAAGCCGGGGGCGTAGAGCTTGCCCTGGTAGCCCTCGTCGTAGAGCTGCTTGATGAACTGCACCGCGGCGGTGCCGGAGTAGTTGCAGAAGATCGCGTCGGGGTGCTTGGCGAGTGCCCTGCGGATCGGCCGGGAGAACGCCCCCTTGCCGGGGTTGGGCTCGTCGCTGGTCAGGATCGGGTCCCCGGCGAGGCGGTGGCCGTCCTGCTCGTAGCCCCGGCGGAAGCCGTCGATGACGTCCCGGCTGCCCGGACCCTCGGGGGCGAAGATCGCGATGCCCCCGGGGACGCCGGTCTGCCGGAGGTAGACGCCGAGCGCCTCGCCGGGCTCGTCCAGGACGTACGAGGTGCGCCAGATGTAGACGACGCTCTGCAGGCTGGTCGGCGACGCGTTGGATCCGATCAGCGGCACCCGGGCCTGCTCCACGGTGTCCCGGATGCCGGACATCACCGTGGGGCTGGCCACGCCGGTGAGGGCGAGGACACCCTCCTTGACCAACCGGTCCACGGCGGCCTGGCCGCTCTTGGCGCTGTCGCCCTCCTCGGCCGGGACCAGGGTCGCCGGGTGGCCGCCGAGCTGCTGGTCGTTGAGGCTGAGGAAGAGCTGGAAGCCGTTGGTGATCTCGTCACCGATGGCCTTGTTCGGGCCGCTGCTCGGCACGATGAGCCCGATCTTCACCGGGCTGCCCGGGGTCGCCGTGCCCTCGCCGTCGGTGTCGGAGCCGCAGCCCGCCGCCAGCCCGGAGGTACCCAGTGCGGCCAGCAGCTGAAGTGCCCGCCTGCGGTTCATCTGTGACACCGATTCCTTCCCGTAAGGGCTGCCAGGGTGCACGCCCCTTCGGCGTTCTACCTGCTTGGCGACGCTGCGTCAATGGCCGGAAGATCATCGTGCAGGGACCGCAACGCAGCCACCACCCGGGGCCAGGCTGCCGAGGCCGGGGAGATCAGCCCGAAATGCTCGCATTCCGGCAGCTCAATCAGCGTGGCCGGGCTGCCGACCGCCCGGGCCGCCGCCACCCATGAGCGACTGATCCCGATCGGGACCTGCTGATCTTGCGCACCGTGAACGACTACGCTCCGTGTTCGGATCGGTACCAATGCCGATGGGTCGGCTGCCGCGTACCGATCCGGGAACTCGGCCGGACCCCCGCCGATCAGCGCCGCCACCGCCCCGCCGTCCAGATCCAGCCGGTACGCCTCGACCAGGTCGGCGACGGGGGCCAGCGCGAGCACGCCGCCGACCGTCGCCGGGGCGTGCGCCGCCGTGTACAGCGCCAGGTGGCCACCCGCCGAGTGACCGACCAGGATCGGTGGCCCCGGCGCCACCCGTCCGGGCAGCGCGGCGGCCGCCAGCGCGGGCAGCGCGGCCACTCCGGCGAGCACGTCGGTGAGGGTGTTCGGCCAGCCGCCGTCGGCCTGCCCGGTACGTCGGTACTCCAGCTGGGCGACCGGATGGCCCAGCTCGGCCAGCGCGGCGGCCATCGGGCCGGTGTGGCCGCGGTCGTACTCGGCCCGCCAGAAGCCGCCGTGGACCACGACCACCAGTGGCCGGGCCGGGTCGTCGCCGGCCGGTCGGCGTAGATCGGCGAGCTGGTCCGGGTGATCGCCGTATGCGACCGTGGCGTCCGGCGGCGGAGACGGCTGGGTGAGCACGGCGCGCGGGTCAGCGGGCATGCCGGGGACGGTAGCGCCTCGGCCGCCGGCCTGGGGCGGGTGGCCCGGCCGGGTGGTTCGGGGGCGTCCAGCCGGTCCCGCCGAGCGCGGGTGGCGGGGGCTGGGTAAAGATGGGTGTCATGACCGAAGCGCGTTCCGCGGGACACAACGACGAGCAGGACAGGGACGGCATCCCCGGCACGGTGGTGGTGGTCGGGCCGGACGGTCGGCCGGTCGGCGCGGTGCAGACCGAGGAGGGGCAGGGCGAGGACCCGACCCGCCTGGTCGAACAGCCGGCCAAGGTGATGCGGATCGGCAGCATGATCAAGCAGCTGCTCGAGGAGGTCAAGGCGGCCCCCCTCGACGACGCCAGCCGCCACCGGATGCGCGAGATCCACGAGCGGTCGATCGTTGAGCTGAAGGAGGGCCTCGCCCCCGAGCTACGCGAGGAGCTGGAGCGGATCTCGCTGCCCTTCACCGAGGACAAGGCGCCCAGCGAGAGCGAGCTGCGAATCGCGCACGCCCAGCTGGTCGGCTGGCTGGAGGGGCTGTTCCACGGCATCCAGGCCGCGCTGGTCGCCCAGCAGATGGCTGCCCGGGTGCAGCTCGAGCAGATGCGCTCCGGCCGGGCGGCGCTGCCCAGCGGTCCCGGCGGGATGATCCCCGGCATGCCGGGCATGCCGCCGACCAACGAGGGGCACGCCCCCGGCCAGTACCTCTGATCGGGGACACGTGCCGCTGACCGGTCGGGGCGCACGCACCCGGCCGGTCAGGCCACCCCGAAGACCTGCTCCAGGTACGCGACCACGCCGTCCTCCTCGTTCGCCCCGGTCACCTCGTCGGCGATCTCCAGCACCGCCGGATGCGCGTTGGCGACGGCCACCGCCCGACCGGCCCAGGTCAGCATCGGCACGTCGTTCGGCATGTCCCCGAAGGCGAGCACGTCCCGCTCGTCGATTCCGAGCCGGGCCGCGTACCAGGCCAGGCCCGCCGCCTTGGTCACCCCGGCAGCGGAGATCTCCACCAGCCCGCTGTACGAGGAGTGGGTGGCCTCGGCCAGCCCCTGCAACGCCCCGGCGACCACCCGGACGAAGGCGTCCGGATCCTGCTCGCCGGCCCGGGCGAGCAGCTTGACCGCGGGTGCGGCGTGCAGCTCCTCCGGCGACTCGACCGCCCGGATCGCGTCGAGGTCGGCGTCCCAGCGCAGCGGATAGTGTGACTCGTGCCGCATCTGCCGGCTGTCCACGATCTCCACCGCGAAGCTCACCCCGGGCACCTCCGCCCGGAGCCGGCGAGCCACCTCGGCCAGCAGCTCGGGCGCGAGCGGATCGGCCCGCAGCACCTCGTCGGCGGCCGGGTCGTACACCACCGCGCCGTTCGCGCAGATTGCCGGCAGCGGCTCGGCGAGCTGCTCGTACACGAGCGGCAGCCAGCGGATCGGACGGCCGGTGACCAGCACGACCGGCGTGCCCGCAGCGGCGATCCGGGCCAGCACGGCCGCGGTACGCGGACTCAGCGTCCGGTCGTCCCGGAGCAACGTGCCGTCGATGTCGGTGGCGATCAGCCGAGGTGGTTCTCCCATCACCGGGAGAGTAGCCGGTCCAGGTAGACCGCGACCCCGTCGTCGTCGTTGCGCAGGGTGATCTCGTCGGCCGCCGCCCGGACGTCCGGATGGGCGTTCGCGACCGCCACCCGTGACCAGCCGGCCCAGCCGAACATCGGCAGGTCGTTGGGCTGGTCGCCGAAGACCAGCACCTCCGCCGGGTCGACGCCGAGCCGTTCGGCGATCACGCTCAGCCCGGTGGACTTGTCCACTCCGGGCGGGCAGATCTCGATGAAGCCGAGCCCGGCCTGGGTGAGCGTGGCCAGCTCCGGCGGGACGATCGTGCGGGCCACCGCCAGCAGCTCGTCCACGTGGTGGCCGGCGGTACGGGCGAATGCCTTGATCACGTCGCAGGAGAGACATTCTTCGCGGCTGCGCGCCTCGAACCGGTCCTGGTACGGCCAGCTCGCGTGGTAGTCGCCCCACAGCGGCGCGTCGTGCTCGTCCGACGCCTCCACCATCACGGTCAGCGGGCCGACCTCGGCCTCCAGATCGGCGAGGAGCCGGGCCAGCACCTCGCCGGCGAGCCGCTCGTCCCGCAGCACCAGCGGCCCTTCCGGATCACTCTGGTCGACCACCCGCCCGCCGCCGGCCATCACCAGGAAGTCGGCGGCGCGGATGTCGTTACGGGTCAGTTCGGTCAGGCGCGGTCCGCGGCCGGTCGCGCCGACCACCGGGATCCCGGCGGCGCGTACCCGGTCGAGCACCTCGTGGGTGTACGCGGAGACGGTGTCGTCGCTGCGGACGAGCGTGCCGTCGAGGTCGGTGGCGATCAGCTTGGGCAGTCCCGGGCGGGTCATGGTTCCTCCTTCGCCCGCCGCCGTCGCGCCGGCCGCCCTGGTCCTCGGTGCCTGGGCCCAGCGACGGCGGGCAGCAACCGTATCTCGCGGAACCGCCCGCAACCATGGCTTTTCGGCGAATCGGACACCAATCCGGGGCGTCCGGAGGGTGTCCGACCGCCCGGCTCAGCGTGGCGGCTCGGGCCGGGCGAACGGGGCGGTGGGCGCCACCGTGAGGTCGGCGGGCGCGGGTGGCAGCTCACCCTCGCGGGTCCGCGGTCGACCCGGCACCGGTCGTCCGTTCTCCGCCGCCCCGGGCTCGCCGTCCCGATCCGGCTCCGGGTCGATCGCCCGGCCGGACAGGTACAGCGCGGCCGCCAGCAGCACGACGGCCACGAAGGCGCTGACCAGTCCGCGCCCGTACTCGACCCGGAACCCCTCCACCGAGGGGTAGAAGAGCGTCCGCTGGCCGGCGTCGTCCAGGGACAGGGCGGCGGCGGTCAGCACGGCCAGCACCGCTGCGGCGAGGCCGACACCGGCGACCCGGGCGTTCTGCCGGACGGCGGCGGTGCCCCGGAGCGCGAGCGCCACCGCGCCGGCCAGGCCGAGCAGCCCCACCAGGTAGCCGACCCCGAAGCCGCCCACCTCCGAGACGCCGCCCGGGATCCGGATCGGGGTGGTGCCGTCCGGGCCGCCGTTCGGCACCGTCATCACCAGCCACTCGCCGACCAGGGAGGCGATCGCGGCCACCGCGGCGAGCCCCGCCAGCACCGGCGGCAGGCGATGGTCCCGGGCGAGGACGGTGAGGGAGCGGCCGGTCGACCGGCCGGCCGGGGCGGGGCCGGCGTCGCCCCACTCCACCACGGTCGTGCCGTCGGACCGGTCCTGCCTGGGGATGGGGGGATCCTGGGACATCGGCCACCTTCCGCGTGCGCGGGTCTGCGTCGAATCATGACACACCCGGCAGGCGGGGACGGGGATCGCAGACATCGCGCCGGTGCGGGGCCGACCGCTTTCGGATAGCGTCGACGCCATGCCTATCCGTACCGCTTCCGCACGTTGGCAGGGCAACCTCACCGAGGGCGCCGGCACGGTCCGCACCGGCAAGGGCGGTCTCACCGGCAACTATTCCTTCAAGTCCCGCTTCGAGGAGGGTGAGGGGACCAACCCCGAGGAGCTGATCGGCGCCGCGCACGCGAGCTGCTTCTCGATGGCCCTTTCCAAGCAGCTCGCCGACGCGGGCGCCACCGACACCTCGGTCGAGACCACGGCCAAGGTGCACTTCGACAAGACCGACGCGGGCATGACCGTGACCCGGATCGACCTGGAGACCGTCGGCCAGGTCCCGGGCATGGACGAGGCTCAGTTCACCAAGCTGGCCGAGGTGGCGAAGGAGAACTGCCCGATCTCCCGGCTGCTCTCCCCCGGCGCACAGATCGCCCTGACCGCCCGCCTCGCCTGACCTCGGCCCGCGCGACGCGCGTGGCCGCATATTCACGGAAAGGGTGCCCATCGGACTGCCGATGGCCACTCTTTCCGTGAATTGGTGCCGACCAGGAAGGAGTGACCGGGCGGCGTGGCCGTGGAGATGAGCCGGGAGCGGTTCGAGGAACTGGTCGGCGAGGCCCTCGACGAGGTGCCCGAGGAACTGCTCGGGCTGATGAGCAACGTGGTCATCCTGGTCGAGGACGATCCGCCCCCGGGCGAGGACCTGCTCGGCCTCTACGAGGGGCACGCCCTCACCGAACGGGGCTGGGACTACTCCGGTGTCCTGCCGGACCGCATCCTCATCTACCGCCGTCCCATCCTGCGCATCTGCGACTCCGAGGAGGACGTCGTCGAGGAGGTCGCGGTGACCGTGGTGCACGAGATCGCCCACCACTTCGGCATCGACGACGAGCGGCTGCACGGCCTCGGCTGGGGCTGACCGGGCCCGCGCCGCGCCCCGCTCGACCGATCCCCCACCTTGCGTGGTTCCCCTAACCTGCGGGCAGGCACACCCCGATGCAGGAGGAAAAAACCCATGCGCAGCGCGCTGTTCTCCGCGGAGAACCTTGAGAAGGAGTCCCAGCAGCCGGGCATGCGGCTGCAGAACTCCAAGATGCTGAAGATCGAGCTGAACGGCGAGGCGATGGCCCGGGTCGGGTCCATGGTCGCGTACCAGGGTCAGGTGCAGTTCCAGGCGCTCGGCTCCGGCGGCATCGGCAAGTTCATCAAGCAACGGCTCACCGGTGAGGGTGTCCCGCTGATGAAGCTCAGCGGCCGGGGCGACGTGTTCCTCGCCGACCTCGCCAAGGACGTGCACATCATCGACCTGGAGCCCGGCGATGCCCTGTCGATCAACGGCTCCAGCGTGCTCGCCTTCGAACCCACGCTCAGCTACGACATCAAGATGGTCAGCGGCGTGGGCTTCGCCTCGTCCGCGGGCCTGTTCAACTGCGTCTTCACCGGCCACGGCCGGATCGCCGTCACCACCAAGGGCACGCCGGTCGTGCTCAACGTGGACGCTCCGACCTACGTCGACCCGCAGGCCGCGGTCTGCTGGTCGGCAAACCTGCAGACCGGCTACCACCGGGCCGAGCAGCTCGGCCTCGGCACGCTCCTGGGTCGCAGCACCGGGGAGGCGTTCACCATGAGCTTCGCCGGTCAGGGCTTCGTCGTGGTCCAGCCGTCGGAGGAGCCGCCGGTGCAGGGCAGCGGGGCCCAGCAGCAGCAGGGCGGCCTGCTCGGCGGCCTGCTGCAGTGACCTTCGGCTACGCGGGGCGCCCGAGCCGGTCGTCCCCGCCCCGTCAGCTCAGCTCGCCGGCGCGCAGCCGGGCCAGCCAGGCCGCCGCGTCGGCGTAGTCGGCGTCGGAGAGACCGGCCGGTGCGGGGACCGGCCGGTCGATCGCCGCCGGGCTCCAGCGGTGCCGGGGGTACGACCCGAGGAAACGCACGTCCGCGCAGACCCGGCGCAGCCCCTGCAACGCCTCGCCGAGGCGTACGTCGGCGACGTGGCCGGTGCAGTCGAGGAAGAAGACGTAGCGGCCGAGTGCCTCGCCGGTCGGGCGGGACTCGATCCGGGTCAGGTTCACCCCACGGACGGCAAGCTCCATCAGCACGGACAGCAGCGCGCCCACCCGGTCGTGGGCGATGTAGACCGCCAGCGACGTCACGTCGTCGCCGGTCGGCGGCGGGGGCGGCCCCGGTCGGGAGACCAGCGCGAACCGGGTCACCGCGTCCGGATGGTCGGCGATCTTGTCGGCGAGCACCGCCAGTCGATGCCGGCCCGCGCCGATCGGGGCGCAGATCGCCGCGTCGTACTCGCCGGCCGCCGCGCCCGCCGCGGCGGCTCCGTTGGAGAGCACGTCGATCACTGTCGCGTCGGGCAGGTGGTCGCGGAGCCAGTTGCGGCACTGGGTGGACGCCTGCGGGTGCGCCGCCAGGCTCCGGACCTCGGCGAGCGAGGTGCCCGGACGGGCGGCGAGCACGAACTCGACCGGCAGGATCACCTCCCGGGTGATCACCAGTGGTTCCCCCTCGGCCAGCTCGTCGAGGGTCACCCCGACCGCGCCGCCGATGGAGTTCTCCAGCGGCACCAGGGCGGCGTCCGCCTCCCCGGCCCGCACCGCGTCCAGCGCCTCACCGACGCTGCGGGCCGGCGTCCGGCTGCCTCGCTCGGCGGCGGACACGGTACGTAGCGCCTGCTCGGCGAAGGTGCCCTCGGGGCCCAGGTAGACGAAGCGGGTCGGTGGTGTTCCCGGCATGGCGCCCAGCCTACGCACCGGGGACGGCGTCGCAGGCCAGAGCCCGGATGCCGGGCGGCCCGGCAGCGCGTACCTCGACGGAGCAGACGTCCGTCCCCGCGGTCACCAGCTCCAGGTCGGTGGGCTTGCCCCGGGTGACCACCTGGAGTTCCTCGTGCCCGCTCACCGTCAGCACGGTGTACTGCCAGTCCTCGGCGCAGAGCGGCCCGGACCGGACGGTGACCCGTACGTCGCGGGGCAGCACCCGGGCCCGGCCACGCAGCAGCAACACCACCCGGTCACCGGTGGGGCCGGACGCGCAGGGCTTGGCGGCGGGATCGGAAGGGCTCTGGGCGGGCGCGGCGGGCGTGGTGGGGGCGGCCGGCGTCGCGCTCGGCGTGGGGGTGGGGACGGCCGACGGGGCGACGACCGGGGTGGCCACCTGTCGTAGCTCGGGCGGAGCTCCGCAGCCGGCGAGGGCCAGCAGGGCGACCAGTGCCGCCGGAAGGCTCCGGCGGTGGGTGACAGGGCGGGGTGGGGTGGGTGACACGGTCCGATCCTGGGGCATCGACGTACGCCGTTACGGCTGACTGGTCGAGCCCATCGTAGGAGGATCGCCCGGTCGGGTGAAGGTCACGGGCGGATCCGGTGCCCGGCCCGCGCCGATCCAGTCATCGCCGCGGCCGGCCGGGAGTCGCCGGTCAGACCCGGGAGAAGAAGGTGAGCGACCCGGCGACCTCGCCCTCGGCGAGCACCGGGGTGGAGATGGCGTCCACCGTGGTCCCGGCACCGTCGCCCGGCTCCTGAACCCGGAGCAGCCCTCGGGCGAGCCGGCCGGAGTGCAGCGCGAGCAGCGGTGGGATCTTGTCGGACTCCTGCTCGGTCAGCTCGCTGGGCTGGGCGGTGAAGTCGACGAGGCGCAGCCCGCCCTCCAGCAGCGGCCGCCCGACCACGTCCTCCGGTGCGCCCAGGAAGAGCAGCTCGCAGCCCGCCGCGGAGATCGCCACCACGGTGGTGTCGCCGTCGATCAGCAGGCATGGCTCGGCGGCCCGGGAGACGATCCCCGACCACTGGCCGAAGTTGTCGGACTCCTGCTCGGCCGAGGTCCCCGCCGTCGCGGGGAAAACTTCCGAGAGCGAGAGTTCGACGTGGGCCACCGCGCCTCCTATGTACACCGACGGTCTGTCCACGCTAGCCGGTCATCACGACGACCGCCCGTCCGCGTTCGGTCCACCGGCGTTGCTCGGGTGCCCGGGGCGTCGGCGGGACCGGGGACGGATGTCGGTGGGATGAGTGCCCGGCGTCGGGCGGCCGACGACGGCGCGGCCGGCAGAACCACCGGGGGCGGACCCGCGGACCGCGTGGCGTCGCCGGAGACGTTACCGCCGGGCGGCCCGCTTGTCAGCGGCCGTTCGGCCTTCGTCGTACCACCGGTAGTCGGCCGCATGACGGTACGTGCCGTTGAGCCAGGTGGAGGGGGCCTGGGCGACCCGGGAGAGCTTCTCGGCGGTCGCCGGGCTGATCCGGTTGCCGCCAGCGACGAGCAGGCGGTCCAGCTCGCGGTGGGTGGCCATCAGGCAGTCCTTCGGCAGGCCGTACACGCTGATGACGCCGGATCCGACGAAGGTCAGCACCGGGCTGACCGGGATCGGCAGGCCCACCGCGTCGGACAGGGCCTTGCTCGCCCGCTTGGCGTCCCGGCGGGCCTCGGCCACATAGGGGGGACGCTTGCCGTTGATCTGCACGACGTCGCCGGCGACGAGCACCCGGGCGCGGCCGTGGTCGGCGATGGTGACGGCGAAGAGACCGCTCGGTCCGATGGCGAGGAATCCGGCCCGCTCGTCCTGACCGTTGTCGAGGAGGACGTCCACGACGTCCGTACGGGGCCACTCGATGACGTGCCACGCCGGCCCGAGGTGGTCGAGCTGGCCGAGGGCGCGGGCCCCGGCCGCCTCCAGTCGGCGGGCGCCCCGCTCGGCCCGGCGGCGACGGGCCCACTCGAGCGGGGTCGGCCGGGCCGGTTCGAGGATCGGGGTGGACTCCACCCGGGGGTGGGGCATGGCTGCGGGCGGCAGTGCCCGGGTGGGTACGGCTCGACGGGCGGGAAAGACAGTCATCGCGACCTCCGGCAAAAGGTCTCTCGAAGTTATGTCTCCACTACCCTACGTTGCCTACCCCGGTGCTCGGCAAGTTGGAGCGCCGGAATGAGTGCGGATGAATGCCATATTCATTCACACTTCTTTTTCCCGGATGGTGCGGAGGCCTGTCCTACGCTGCGATGGTGACCCACTACGTGGACAGCGAGGTCGGTCGGCTCGGCACCGTGCTGCTGCACCGCCCCGGGCCGGAACTCGCCCGCCTCACCCCACGCAACAACGACTCGTTGCTCTTCGACGCTATCCCATGGGTGGGCAGGGCACAGGAGGAGCATGACGCCTTCGCCGCCGCGCTGCGCGAACGCGGGGTGGAGGTGCTGTACCTCGCCGCCCTGCTGGCCGAGACGCTCGCCGTGCCGGACGCCCGGGCCGAGCTGACCGAGTTGGTGCTCCGCTCGCCCCGGCTGGGCGACACGCTGCGCCGGCGGGTCACCGACCACCTCGCCTACCTGGACCCGGCCGCCCTCGCCGACGTTCTCGTCGCCGGGCTGGCCCACGAGGAGCTGCGGATCGGCCGGGACCGGCCGGGCGGTCTGGTCTGGACCCTGATGGACCGGCACGACTTCGTCATCGACCCGCTGCCGAACCTGCTCTTCACCCGGGACTCCTCGCTATGGATCGGGGACCGGGTCGGGGTGACCAGCCTGGCCATGACCGCCCGGCGGCGGGAGACCAGCCTCACCGACGCCATCTACCGGCACCACCCGCGCTTCGCCGGCACCGAGTTCGTCTACCACCCTGAGCTGGAGCACCTGGAGGGCGGCGACGTGCTGCTGCTCGCACCGGGCGTGCTCGCCGTCGGGGTGGGTGAGCGAACCACCCCGGCCGGCGCGGAACGACTCGCCCGGCAGGTGTTCGCCGCCGGCCTGGCGCACACCATCCTGGTGGTGCCGATCGCCCAGGAGCGGGCCACCATGCACCTGGACACCGTCTGCACGATGGTCGACGTGGACGCGGTGCTGATGTATCCGAACATCGCCAGCTCGCTGTCGGCGTACACGGTCATCGCCGGGGCGGACGGCGACGAGCCCCGGGTGGACGGGCCGGCACCGTTCCTACGCGCCGCCGCCGACGCGATGGACCTGGACCAGCTCCGGGTGATCGACACCGGCCTCGACCCGGTCACCGCCGAGCGGGAGCAGTGGGACGACGGCAACAACACCCTCGCCCTGGCGCCCCGGCTCTGCGTCGGCTACGAGCGCAACGTGGAGACCAACGCCCAGCTGGAACGGGCCGGTATCGAGGTGATCCCGATCGCCGGCTCGGAGCTGGGCTCCGGCCGGGGCGGCCCGCGCTGCATGTCCTGCCCGCTGGTCCGCGAGCCGCTGAGCCGGTGACGACGACGGGCCCCGGCCGGAGCCGGGACCCGTCGGGCGGAAGATCAGCTCAGCGCAGGGTGAGCTGGCGGCCGAGCAGACCCTGTCGCGCCCGGCGCCCGGCGGCGTCCAGCGGCTCCTTCTCCTCCAGCGCCTCGGCGTACCGCTTGGCGAACCCGGTCACCGGCTCCTCCCAGTCGGTGGCCGGGACGCCCTCGGGCAGGTCCCAGACCGGTACCAGGCGCCCGTGCGCCCGGAACATGCCGGCGAAGCGGGTCCGCTCGCCGAGGGTCAGCGTGCCGGCCACGCTGAGCCGGGACAGCGCGTCCAGCGCCACGTCCTCGTCGTCGGGGAGCACCCAGCGCACGTGCGCCTTCTCCGGCACCTGGCACCAGTACGCGGCGCGGGCCGCCGCCAGCTTGACGGTCGGGTAGACCGCGGCGTTCGCCCGCTCCAGGGATGCCTGCACGGTCGGGTCGTCGGCGGCGCCCGGGTCCAACCAGAACTCGAAGCCGTCGTGCATGGTGATCTCCAGCGGCCCGTCCACCAGGACGTCCTGGAGGCGGGGGCCCGGGCCGGGCAGCGGCGGCACGGACACCTGGCCACCCGGCTCGGTGCGCAGGGCGCAGAGCAGCGCGTCGGCCAGGTCCCGGGAGACGTCGCCGGACTGCTGGTGGCGCTGGAGGCCGATGAAGACCCGCCCGTCCGGCTTGGTCATCGCCGGGGCGGCCGTCGGCAGCACGGTGGCCAGGGTGACCGGCCGGTCGCCGTACTCCTCGACCAGCTCCGGAGTCAGCCGCAGCGGCGCGGAGGCGGCCGGGACCAGTTCACGCAGGGCGATCCACTCCGGCTCGTCGACCAGGCCCTCGAACGGTCGAGGTACGAAGACGTCACGCACCTTCTCCCGCTTCGGGGTGGCTGCTTCGGCGGCCCGCTGGCTCTTCCGACGCTTGCTCATGCGGTCATCTCCCTCCGCTCGGCGCCCGCACGAGGCTCCACCGGACAGAGCCTGATGATTCGCTCGCTGCGCTCGCTCATGGCGAGACAGCCTAGATGCCGGGCCGGATCCGGGTGGGGTTGACCCGCCTCCGGACGACGGTCAACCCGCCACGACCAGGTCCTGGCGGGCCGAGCCGGTCGGCTCGAACTCTGCCCAGACGCTCTGGCCGAGACCGTCCCGCTCGACCCCCCAGCGGCTGGCCAGGCCGGCGACGATGTGCAGCCCGCGCCCGTCGATCGAGTCGGGGTCCGACGGCCGCATCAGCGGGCCCGAGGCCGACCCGCCGTCCGTCACCCGGAGCTGGACGGTCTGCCCGTCGATGCCGGACCGCAGCCGCCAGGCCACCCGGACCACGCCGCCGGGCAGCGGGTCCGCGTGGCGCACGGCGTTTCCGACCAGCTCGGCGAGGACCGCGACCAGGTCCGCCAGCAGCACCGGGGGTACGACGTCGGTCAGCTCGTCGGCGAGCCGGTGCCGGGCGAGGCGCGCTCCGGTCGCGTGGTGGGGCACCACCACGCACCACGATCGTTCGGCCGAACCCGTCGACACCGTCGTTCCTTCCGCCCCCTGCGCCGCCCCCAGGTCAACCCCGCGGCAGCCGCACCTCTGCGACCGTACCCCCACCGGTCCTCGGCCGGAGGGATACCCATCCATTCTGCTGTTCAACGATCTGGCGGACGAGATAGAGACCCAGCCCCGCCCCCGGGTAGCGCCGGCGATCGCCGGACTCGCCCTGCCAGAACCGGTCGAACGCCCGTTCCACGTGCTCCGGGCGGATGCCGATGCCCCGGTCGGCGACCCGGAAGGAGACGGTCCGCTCGTTCGCCTCTGCGGTGATCTCGATCGGGGTGTCCGGCAGCGAATACTTCCCGGCGTTGGTGCTCAGTTCGGTGAGCACGATGGCGGGGCTGTGCCGGTCACCCAGCGCCTTGGGCAGGTCGTCGGGGAGATCGAGGACGATCCGGTGCCGGACGTCCGCCGGCAGTTCGGTCACCGCGGTCCGCAGCGCGTCGCCGAGGTCGAACGGGGCGGCCGGCTCGCCGCCGGGCCGGTGCTCGGTGGCCGCGGTGAGCAGCCGGTCGACCAGTCGGGCGAGCTCGTTGGCGCGCTGTCCGATGATCATCGCGGCCTGCCGCCGGTCGTCGTCGCTGAGCGACTCCCAGTGGTCGGTGAGGGTGTCCGCGTACCCCTTGATCACGGTGACCGGGGTGCGCAGCTCGTGGCTGGTGACCGCGACGAACAGGTCCTGGCCGTGCTCACGGCGCTGCTGGTCGGTGATGTCCCGGAAGGTGACCACCCGCAGCCCGCCGGGGCCGGGCAGCTCCCCGGCGGTGATCCGCAGCCAGCGGCCGTCCAGCAGCTGGTGGTCCAGCACCCGGCCGGGCGGGGGGAGCGGAAACGGCAGCGGGCGGTTCAGCGCCTCGTCGGCCGGCCTGCCGGTCACCTGGACCGCGGCCGGGTTCCAGAGCCGTACGTGGTGCTCCCGGTCCACCACCGCCAGGCCGTCGGCGAGCGCCGCCACCACCGGGCCGTCGCCGTGCACCGGCAGGCCGGTCTGGTCGCCGTACATGTGGCCGATGCAGGCGGCGACGTACCCGACGACGGCGCGCTGGGAGGCGTCGAGCGGCTCCCCCTCCGGGTAGAGGGCGTGCAGGCTGCCCACGGTCAGGCCGCCGATCTCGGCACGCGCGACGATCATCCGGCACAGCCCCCGCCCGGCCACCTCCACGGCGAGCGTGCCCGGGATGGCGTCCACCCGGACCTCGCGTACCGGGGGGCCGGCGAGCAGGCAGACGGTGGCCGGGTCGGTGGCCGGCAGCGGCCGCCCGACGACGAACTCGGCGCTGCCGGTCGCGGCGATCACCCGCCCGCCAGCGGGCGCCAACTCCACCCAGACCAGGCCGGCCGCGCCGACGGCCGGCTGCACCACCCGGAGCAGCTGGGTCAGCACGGAGAGGCCGGACTCACCAGCGTTGATCATGGCGATCACGTCGGTGTGGCCGGCGATGAGGGCGCTGAAGTCGGTTCGCTCCGGCATGTCCCGAGTGTGCCGCGCCGACCGGTCCGGGGACACCCCCGGCCGGGCCGGCGGACGGGGCTCAACGGCCCAACCGGGTCAGGGTCCGGGCGGGTCGGTCGGTGATCACGCCGTCCACCCCGGCGGCCAGCACCAGTTCCAGGTCCACCGGATCGTTCACCGTCCAGACGTAGACCTGGTTGCCGGCGGCCCGCAGCGCGGGCAGGAGCTGCGGCCGGGCCCGGACCAGGCCGATCCCCGGTCCGGCGATCCGGGTGCCGAACGGCAGCCGACCCAGCCGCAGCCAGCGCGGCAGCACCTCCAGCAGCAGCACCGTGGGCAGGCCGGGCGCGAGCTCGCGGATCCGGCGTAGGGCGAGCGGGGAGAAGGACATCACGGTCACCTGGACCGGGTCGTCCGGCGTCGGATCGGCCAGCCCGTAACCGCGCAGCAGGGCGACCAGCCGGCGTTCCACGTCCCGGCCGTACCGCGAGGGGTGCTTGGTCTCGATCAGCAGCCGGACCGGCCGGCCGGCGGCCAGCACGGCGTCGAGCAGCCGCTCCAGGGTGAGCAGCCGGGTGTGCGACTCGTCGAGCTGTTCGTCCCCGTCGACGGCCGGCACCCCCGGATGCCAGGAACCGAAGTCCAGCGCCTCAAGCTCGGCGAGGGTGCGCGCGCTGACCAGCCCGTGACCGTTGCTGGTCCGGTCCAGCCGGCGGTCGTGCACGCAGACCAGGTGCCCGTCGCGGGTGAGCCGGACATCGCACTCCAGCCCGTCGGCACCCTCGTCGAGGGCGCGCAGGTACGCGGCGAGGGTGTGCTCCGGCAGGTCGTGCGAGGAGCCGCGGTGCGCGAAGACCAGGGGGGTGGTCATGCCGCCGGCGCGTCTCAGGCGACCCGGCCCGGCTGCCCGTCGTCGGTGACCACGGGCCGGCCGGCGGCGGCCCAGTCGCCCATCCCACCCTCGACGTTGCGCACCTGGTCCCAGCCGTTGCGCATGAGGTAGCCGACGACCTGCGCGGAGCGTCCACCGGAGCGGCAGATCACCGCCACCTCGCGGTCGTCGGGCACCTCGGCGATCCGGGCTGGCAGCTCGGTTATCGGCAGGTGGTGAGCGGCCGGCGCGTGGCCGGCCGCCCACTCGTCGTCCTCCCGGACGTCGAGCAGGTAGGTGTCGTCGGGCACGGCCGACGCGGGCACGCTGGGAACCTGGGGTCCGAACACGGCTACCAAGCCTAGCCGGCCGTCCCGGTCACAGTCGGTTGACCCAGCGGGGATTGGCCCCGGCCCAGGCCGGCATCCGGGTGTCGCGGAGCGCGTCGAAGAGACCACCGGCGTCGTTGTCCAGCACCACGTACGAGACCTCGCCGATGGTCTGCGGGTGCGAAGGCACCCGTACCCCCTGAAGGGCGTCCGCGGGCAGCGACCGCAGCGCGAGGAGCAGATCCTCCAGGGGTACGCCGTTGGTGTCCACGGTCAGCGCGCCGCCGACCGCCCGCAGCACCCGGTCCAGCTTGACCGGGTCGTTGCGCAGGTGGGCCTCGCCGGCCTTGTCGAGCACCGCGCGGAGCATCTGCTGCTGGTGCCGTTGCCGGTCGTAGTCGCCGCCGGGCAGGTCGTAGCGCTGGCGCACGTAGTCCAGGGTGCGGGCGCCGTCCATCTGCTGGCAGCCCGGGGTGAAGAGGGTCTTGGTGTGGATCGAGCGCACCTCGGTGTCCACGCACATCCGGATGCCGCCGAGCAGGTCGATGACCTGCTTGAACCCGGTGAAGTCGACCAGGGCGGCGCCGTCGAACCGGATCCCGGTGAGCCGGGTGAGCGTGGCGGAGAGCAGTTGGGCCCCCGCCTCACCACCGCCGCCGTGCTCGTAGGCCGCGTTGATCTTGTCCTGGCCGCCGCCGTACCCGGGCGCCGCCGGGATGGCGACGAGCAGATCGCGTGGGATCGAGATCAGGTACGCCTGCCGCATGCCGGCCGGCACGTGCACGATCAGGATGGTGTCCGAGCGCTCGTCCTCCGGGCTCGCGCCGGGCCGGTGGTCCGAGCCGATGAGCAGGTAGTTGAGCGGGTGCGACAGGTCGGTGCGTCCCTCGCGTGCCGGGTCGGCGAGCAGTTGCTGCCGGGTGACCGTGCGGTCGTACCGGTTGGTGAGAAAGTGCAGGCCGGCGACGCCGAGCGCGGCGAGCAGGACCAGGACCAGCCCGGCACGGACGAGGAACCGGGCCCAGCGGGCGGGTCGACCCCGCCCGCGTCCGGTCCGTGCCGCCCTGGACGTGACACCCCTCCCCGTCGCCGTACGTGAGTCCGTCTCACGTCAGGCTACGGACCGGGCGCCCCGGCGGTGGCCGCTTTTGCCGCAGCTACCGCCGGGTAAGGGTCATTTCCGGGTGGAGAGGACGGCCGGGTTCGCCACCACGAAGTCGGCCAGCTTGTCGTTCTTGACCGCGTGGAACATCTGCCGGCTCGTCTCGTTGAGCATCTCTCGGCCGCTGGCCGCGGTGGAGAAGCTGCCCCCGTTGGTGCGCAGGGTGACCAGATCGTTCCCGGTCACGCCCTTGAGGGTGAAGATGAAATCGGCGATCGGTGCGCTACCGGTGTCCAGCACGAGGGCCTTGCCGGCCGCGTCGATCAACTGCTTCAGCTTGAGCGGGTTGGTCAGCACGCCCTTGTCGGTGGCCTTCTTCGCCATCGCCTTGATCAGTTGCTGCTGGTTCTGCTGGCGGTCGTAGTCGCCGTTCGGCAGGCCGTAGCGCTGGCGGGCGTAGTCGAGCGCCGCCCAGCCCGGCATCTCCCGGCAGCCCTTCTTGTGCACCACCGGGGTCATCGCCTTGCCGGTCTTCTTCGCGTCCGCGTTCCACATCGGCTTGCCGTCGACCATCGACATGTGGTGCGACTTCACTTCATGGCTGACGCAGATCCGCACGGTGCCGAGGGCGTCGATGACGTTCTTGAAGCCGCCGAAGTTGATGATCGCCGCGCCGTCGAAGCTGATCCCGGTCATGTTCTTGATGGTCTTGGCCATCAACTGGGCGCCGCCCTCCCAGCCGCCACCCTTCTGCGCACCGAAGTAAAAGGCCGCGTTGATCTTGTCAACCCCACCGTTGTAGCCGTGCTTGGGGTCGGGTGGGATCTGCGCCTCGGTGTCCCGGGGGATCGAGATCAGGTACGCCTGGTCGTGGCTGGCCGGGATGTGGAGGATGATGATCGTGTCGGAGCGGACGTTGTCCGCCGCCCAGCGCTCCCGGGCGTCGACGCCGAGCAGCAGCATGTCGATCGGGCCATCCAGGCTGGCGCCGCCCTCGGCGTCCGACTTGCCCGCGTCGCCGAGCAGGTTGCGCTGGGCGATCCCGCTGGTGGCCTGACCGATGAGTGCCTTGCTGCCGACGATCGCGATGCCACTGGTCATCATCAGCACCGCGCCGAAGATCAGCGTGAGGCGGGCCCAGAGCGGATCCTTCTGCTTTGTCCGCTTCTTTCTTCCGCCGGGACCGCGACCGCCGCCCGGGCCGGGCTGGGTCGGAATGACCGGGGGCACCCGCCCGGGTGCTCCGGGATCCAGCGACTGGGGGCGATGGCTGGTCTGAACCGGCATGCGTGCTCCAGCTCGATGATCGGAGGGGCGGGACCACTGTACGTATCAGTTCCCGTCTTGGCGACCTCATCTGCTGGCCATCACCGCTTAACCCGGCGGCCGTCCAGGGGGTATGACCGAACGGTCGAGGAAAAGCAACCGGTCGGCGGTTGGCCCACCGTGGGGCGGGCCTTGACCGCCGACCGGTCGGGCTGCGCGCCGGGGCGCTCAGCCGCCGTTGCCCGTGCCGTCCGCCGGCAGGTTGGCCTTCACCCAGTCACCCATCGTGTCCGAGGCGATGGCCCTGTACATCGCCAGCGCCTTCTCCCGGTCGGAGACCACCACCGACTGGCCGTCGACGTCCTGGCCACCGAGGTTAGGACTGGTCAGGAAAGTCAGGTTCTCGCCGCGCAGGTTCCGGAACTCCAGCGCCATGTCGGTCACCGAGAAGTCCTTGTCCACGGTGACCGCGGCGGTGACCGCCTTGAGGAAGCTGTTCAGCTTCTTCGGGTTGGTCAGCGTGCCGGTGCTGGCCGCCTTGTCCATCAGTGCCTTGAGGAACTCCTGCTGGTGGCGCATCCGGGCGAAGTCGCCGTCCGGGAACTGCTTGCGCTGCCGGACCCAGTCCAGTGCCTCGGCGCCGTTCATGTGGTTCACGCCCTTGGTGAACGTCCGGTACGGCTTGTGGATCGAGGTGACGGTCCGCTCCACCTTCAGGTCAACGCCGCCCAGGGCGTCGGTGACCTCCTTGAACCCGGCGAAGTCGATCGCCATGACGTGGTCGATCCGGACGTCGGTGAAGCACTCCACGGTCTTCACCGCGAGCGGCAGGCCACCGAACGCGAACGCCGCGTTGATCTTGTTGCGGGAGCCGGAGTCGCAGGTCGCGCCGGCGTTCTCCGGGATCGGCACGTACAGGTCGCGCGGGATGGAGACCAGGTAGGCCGCCTTGTGGTCGGCCGGGACGTGCATGAGGATGATCGTGTCCGAGCGCCACTTGCCGGAGCCGTCCACCGGTGCGTCCGGGTCCCGCGAGTCGCTGCCCACCATCAGGATGTTCAGCGCCCCGTCGACCGTCTTCGCCGGCCGGCCGCCGGTGATCTCCGAGAACGGGTCGGTCCGGGCCAGGTCGTTGTTGAGGTTGCGGGCGTAGAGCCACGCACCCGCGCCGCCGAGCAGCGCGAGCACCAGCACCGCAACGCCGGCCACCAGGCCGATCCGGCCCCAACGTGGGCGGGGACCCCGCCGCCCCGGGCCACCGGCGCCGCCGGACCCGCCGGGGCCGGACGGTCCGCCCGGGCCGCCGGGCCCGCCGGAACGCGGCTCCTCGTACGCCGGGTACCGGCGCGTGTCGGTCGCACGGACCCGCCCGGCGTTGTCCCGGCCGGGCCCGGGAACCGAGGCGCGGCCCGCGCTGCGACTCAGGTACGGGAGCGGGGCGCCGGCAGGCATGGTCGCTGACATGTAACCGAGGGTAGGTCGATCGGGCCAGTGCCGCCCTGAGGTGGCGCCGGGTGTCAGCCTCCTTCCAGCCGGGATCAGTACCCTAGCCGCCCGCGGAAGTACTCGATCGTGCGTCGGAGGCCGTCTTCGGGCGCCACGGCGGGCTCGTATCCGAGAAGCTCGCGGGCGAGGGTCAGGTCGGGGCGGCGCATCTCCGGATCGTCCGAGCTGCGGGTGATGTAGCTCACCTCGGAGCTGCTTCCGGTGAGTGACACGATCGTCTCGGCGAGTTGCCGCATCGACATCTCGTGCTCGGTGCCGCAGTTGATCGGGCCGGTCTCGGTCGAGTCGAGCAGCAGCAGGATGCCCCGGACCAGGTCGTCGACGTAGCAGATCGAGCGGGTCTGGTTGCCGGTGCCGTGCACCGTGATCGGCTCGCCGCGCAGCGCCTGGGAGATGAAGGTCGGGATGGCCCGGCCGTCGTCCGGTCGCATCCGCGGCCCGTACGTGTTGAAGATCCGGACGATCGCCGTGTCGGTGCCCCGGCTGCGGTGGTACGCCATGGTGGCCGCCTCCGAGAAGCGCTTCGCCTCGTCGTAGACGCTCCGGATGCCGATCGGGTTGACGTTGCCCCAGTACGTCTCGCGCTGCGGGTGCTCCTTCGGGTCCCCGTACGCCTCGGAGGTGGAGGCCATCAGGAACCGGGCGCCGTCGGCGGTGGCCCGCTCCAGCAGGTGCAGGGTGGCCACCGAGCCGACCCGGAGGATCTCCACCGGCAGCTTCTCGAAGTCGGTCGGGCTGGCCGGAGAGGCCATGTGCAGGATCGCGTCGAACCGCTCGGCCAGGGCCGGGTGGTCGGTCGGCAGCCCCTCGGCGATGTCCGCCTCGACCAGCGTGAAGGTCGGCGTGTCGAGCAGGTGGGCCACGTTTTCCTTGGCGCCGGTGACGAAGTTGTCCAGCACCACGACCGTGCAGCCGCGCTCGATGAGCCGGTCGACCAGGTGAGACGGCACGAAGCCGGCGCCGCCGGTGACGAGAATCCGGTGTCCGGCGCCGAATCGGGAAGCGACCTTCATGCTGGCCAGCCTACTCAAAGGGGCGGGTGGGAGCCCTCGTCGGCTCCGACCCGCCCCTTCGCGTGGTACGTCAGTGCGCGCCCGCGCCGGTGAGCGAACGCACCTCCAGCTCCGCGTACTTCTCCTCGTCGTGCTCCTTGGAGACCAGGGTGCCGATCCAGCCGCAGAGGAAGCCGACCGGGATGGAGATGAGGCCCGGGTTGGACAGCGGGAACCAGTGCCAGTCGTGGTCCGGGAACATGGCCGTCGGCGCCCCGGAGACCACCGGGGAGAAGAAGACCAGGACCACGGCCGCGATCAGACCGCCGTAGATCGCCCAGACCGCGCCGGAGGTGTTGAATCGCCTCCAGAACAGGCTGTAGAGGATTGCCGGCAGGTTGCCCGAGGCGGCGACCGCGAAGGCCAGTGCGACGAGGAACGCCACGTTCAGGCTCTGCGCGAAGATCGACAGCAGGATGGAGATGGCGCCGATGACCAGCGCGGAGATCCGGGCCACCGTCACCTCCTGCCGCTCGGATGCCTGCCCGTTCTTGATCACGTTGGCGTAGAAGTCGTGCGCCAGGCTGGACGACGAGGCCAGGGTCAGCCCGGCGACCACGGCCAGGATGGTGGCGAAGGCGACCGCCGCGATGACCGCCAGCAGCGTCGCGCCGCCCAGGTCGCCGCCGAAGAAGTCCTGGCCGAGCGCCTGGGCGAGCTGCGGCGCGGCGGTGTTGCCGGCCTTGTCCTGCGCGGTGATCGCCTCGCCGCCGACCAGCGCCGCCGCACCGAAGCCGAGGGCCAGGGTGAGCAGGTAGAAGGTGCCGATGATGCCGATCGCCCAGAGCACGCTCTTCCGAGCCGCCTTGGCGGTCGGCACGGTGTAGAAGCGGATCAGGATGTGCGGCAGGCCGGCGGTGCCGAGCACCAACGCCATGCCGAGCGAGAGCAGGTCCATCTTGTTGTAGAAGGTCTGCGTCGCGTCGCCGGCGACCTCCTTGCCGTACCGGAGGCCGGGTTCCAGGAAGTTGCTCCCCTTGCCCGAGGCGCTCGCCGCGTCGCCCAGCAGCGAGGACAGGTTGAACCTGTAGTGCGCCAGCACCAGCAGCGTCATCACGACCGCGCCGGTCATCAGCAGGAACGCCTTGACGATCTGGACGTACGTGGTGCCCTTCATGCCACCCACGGTGACGTAGATGATCATCAGGGCGCCGACCATGATGATCGTGGCCACCTTGGCGGTGTCCGCGTCCATGCCGAGGAAGGTGGTGCCCGGCTTGATGCCGAGCAGCAGGGCGACCAGCGCGCCCGCGCCGACCATCTGGGCCAGCAGGTAGAAGACCGAGACGGTGATGGTGGAGACCGCCGCCGCCGTCCGGACGGGGCGCTGGCGCATCCGGAACGCCAGCACGTCGGCCATCGTGTACCGGCCGGAGTTGCGCAGCAGCTCGGCGACGAGCAGCAGCGCCACCAGCCAGGCGACCAGGAATCCGATCGAGTAGAGGAACCCGTCGTACCCGTAGAGGGCGATGATGCCGGCGATGCCCAGGAAGGACGCGGCCGACATGTAGTCGCCGCCGATCGCCATGCCGTTCTGGAAGCCGGAGAAGGAGCGACCGCCGGCGTAGAAGTCGGTGGCGGTCTTCGTCTGCCGGCTGGCCCAGAACGTGATGGCCAGGGTGATCGCCACGAAGATCAGGAAGAGCGTGATGGTCAGGTTGCGTGCGGTCGTGCCGGAGTCAGCCGCGAGGACCGTGGTCATGGGTCACCTCCCCGATCTCGGTGCGGATCCGGTCGGCGACCGGGTCGATCTTCCGGTCGGCGAACCGGGCGTAGAGCCAGGCGATGACGAACGTCGAGACGAACTGGAGCAGGCCGAAGACCAGGGCGACATTGACGTTGCCGAAGAGCTTCGTGCCCATGAAGCCCCGCGCGTACGCGGAGAGGATGACGTAGAGCGCGTACCACAGGAAGAACGCGACGGTCATCGGGAAGATGAAGCCGCGCAGCGTGCGTCGCAACCCGGCGAACTCGTCCGACCGCTGTACGGCGAGGTAACGCTCCGCCGCGGACTCGGCCGGCGCGGATGCTGGTGTGTCCGTGGACATCTGTGGATCACCACCTTCGCAGGCGTGGGGATTTTCGCGCACGGTAGAGAGCGCGCTCCCAGCACGGAAAGGTGCAGATCGATCCCGGCGACCCGCTGCGCCGAACGGTCGACCCCCTGCGCCGAGTGACCTAGATCACTCCGGTCACCGGTTGTCGCTTGATCGACACCGGCGGGGTCGGTCAGCTCAACTCGCGGTAACGGCCGCGGTAGTGCAGCAGCGGGTCGGTCTCCTCGGTCAGGTCGACCGACTCGATGGTGGCCTCCACCAACAGGCCCCAGCCGTACTCCCGGGCGGTGTCGAGCCGGCAGGCGGCCCACCCGCCGACGTCCGCCGGGATCGGCCCGTACGGGGTCTCGGTCCAGGAGCCGGTCGCGAAGAGGCCCCCGGGAGACGGGAAGAGGCCGGCGAAGCGGTCGGCGAGCTGCCGGTGCGGCGGGCCGAGCGGGGCGACCGCGAACCGTCCCGACTCCTCGATCGCCGCCCACAGGTCCGACTCGGCGTCGATCAGCCCGAGCAGCCGGTCCGGCTCCCCCTCTGCGATCAGGGTGGACGAGACAGTCAGCCCGGCCGGCCCGGGCGCGGTCCAGAGCGTGACCGGGGCGGCCAGCCGACCGCGCAGCCGGCGCACCGGCGAGCGCTGCCCGGTCGGCACCGCGAACGGGTCGGTGTGATGGATCTCGGCGCCCGGCTCCTGATGCACGTGAAACATTGTGCCGTCTCGCCCCCGCGCCCACCCGAGGAAGCGGAGGTGCAGGCCACTGGCGTGTGCCTGTCCGCCGAGCCGGCCGAGCTGCTCGTTCGCCTCCGCCATCAGCCCGCCCAGGTACACCAGCAGCGCCGTTCGGTCGTGCCGGTACTCGGTCAGCAGGGCGAGCCGGGCCGGCTGGCACGGCCAGCGCGCCCCGCACGCCCGGCACCGCCACGCCGGTCGCATGGGCAGATGAGCACGGCTCACCGTGACCCACCGTCCCGTCCGGGCGGGGAGACGGCGAGGGGCCAACCTCCGAGTGAGCGATATGCCGCTGAGGCATGAATATGCCTCAGCGGCATCACGCTCGCGGGAGTCATTGCCTCTACGCTGCAACCCGCCCGGGTCGGCTTCACCAGCGACCGCCGTTCGCCCGCCAGGCCTGCGCCGGGGTCAGCCACCCGGCCCGGCCCGGCCGCGGCAAGGCGACCGTGGGCTCGGTCGCCCACGCAGGTGCCGCATCGGGCCGCTCCGCCGCTCGCTCCGGCGTCGTTGCGGCGATTGCCGCCGCCGGCTTCTTCCTGCTGTACGACCACAGCGCCGCGTTCCTGCGGCGGATGAACCCGAACATCGCCTGCCTCCCCAGGGCTCGGGGGTCGCCCCGGCCGGGGGAATGGCCGGGGCGACCCGTCGCAGGACCGGCCGCCGGGTCGTCGCCTCCACCGGCCGGGCCGCGTGCCTCCACCCTGGACTCGGGCACGCGGACAGGGGAGGATGCCAGGGCTTACTACGGAGCGCGGTCACGTACTTACCGGAGAGGTAAGGATGAACATCGACATGTGGATCCGGGCGCTCAAGGCCGCTCGGGCGGGTGCGGAGGTCTCCCAGGAAGGGCTGGCGGCCACGATCAAGTGGAGCCCGTCCACGGTCGCCGCGATCGAGACCGGCCGACGGCGTCCCACCATGGAGTTCGCCGTCGCCGCCGACCAGGCCCTCGGCACCGGCGGCCTCCTCGCCGAGCTGCTCAAGGCGACCGACCGACAGCGCGGACCGTCGTGGTTCGTGCCTTGGCGTGGTTACGAACCGCAGGCGATCCGGCTTCGTGCCTTTGAGGCGTGCCTGGTGCCGGGCCTGCTCCAGACCGAGGAGTATGCGAGAGCGGTCATCTCCACCGGCGGCCTGCACCCACCGGCGACCGTGGACGAGCTGGTGGCCGTTCGCCTGGAGCGCCAACAGTTGCTGTACCGGCATCAGCCACCGCACTGCGTCTTTCTCCTGGACGAAACCGCCGTGCGTCGGCCGGTGGGCGGACCGGCGGTGCTCGACGCCCAGCTCGGGCGGCTGCTGGAGGTCGCCGAGCTGCCAGCCGTGCGACTGCACGTCATCCCGCTGGCCGTCGGCGAGCACGCGGGGCTCGGCGGCGGCTCCGTGCTGGCCGAACTGGCCGACGCCGATCGGATGCTCTACCTGGAAAATGCCGTGCGAGGACACGTCGTCGACGACCCGGAGACAATCGGTCTGATCGAGCGGAAGTGGGATAGCCTCCTCGGCGAAGCGCTGTCCACCAGCGCCTCCGTGGATTTCATCCGCAAGCTGAAGGTGACGCCATGACCATTGCCGAACCGCGCTGGCGCACTTCGTCCCGATCGACCGACTCCGGCGGCAACTGTGTCGAGGTGGCGGGCAACCTGCCCGGGGTGGTGCTGGTCCGGGACAGCAAGGACCGGTCCGGCCCGACGCTGACCTTCACCCCCGACGCCTGGCGGGGCTTCCTGATGTCCGTGCCGGCTGGCCGGGTGGGTTGACGGCTGCCGGTGGAGACCGTCTCCGGCTGGATCCTCGCCCGCCGCGTCCGGCCGTTCCTCGATCTGCTCAGCCGCTACCTCGGCTACGCGTTCGACCAGACCGACTGGGAGACGATCGCCCTCGGCCTGGCCGGCACCGACGACGAGGACGCGGCCCGCTGGTACGACTACCCGCTCGGGGACCGGGTCACCGTCTGGCTCGCCGAGGCGGACGGCAGCGACATCGTCTCCGTACGCGTGACCGGGCTGCCGGACCGCGACCTGGCGCTGCGCGCGGCGACCCTGGTCGACGCCTACGCCCACGCCGACTGACTGTCGCGATGCTGAAGCCGGCGGGCGTGCGGTGGCCTTCTACCCTGCCGGGCATGTCGTTCGGATCGCCGCGCAAACTCGTCCAGAACCGGTTCATCGACGCCAAGGCCGTGCTGGCCGGGCAGGCGGACTTCCGCGCCTACCCGTACAAGCACCTGCTCGTAGTGGTCCGGAACGCCTGGTCCGGCAGCGCTCTTACGGTGCTCATGGCGGCCGTCGAGCACCTCTCGAACTATGGCTGGGAGATGGTCAACTTCACCACGGGCGGCGCAGGGGAGACTCTCTACGCGGCCATGCGCCGGACCGTCGGGCCGACACCCCGTTGACCATGAAGTTGGCGGCTCTCGTAGCTCCCCTTTGCCGCCACCTTGATGACCAATCAGCCGGGCGAGAGTCGGGCCGGGCCTGCGGCGTCACGCGTCGGGGTTGAGCGTGCGGCGGGCGGCGGCCAGCACCTCCGGGTCGGCGCAGCCGGCCGCGTAGCCGGCGATCCGGCGGCGGATGTCCCGGCCGAGCAACCAGACACCGAGCCGCTCCGCGACCGGACGCAGCAGCGCCGGCCGGCACCGGAAGTTGTACCGCCAGGTGGCGACGGTCGTCCCGGGCTCGGGACCCGGGGCGAACCGCCAGCCGCCGCCGAACATCTCGAAGAACCACGGCCCGCGCACCATCTTCATGCCCACGTTGGTCGGGGGCGCGTAGGAGACGTACTCGCTGACCATGGTCAGGCCGTGCCGGGACCGGGTGAAGGTGCGGACGCCCTTCCCGGGCCGGGCGGCGCCGCCCTCGAAGTGCTGCTCCCGGACGAAGGGATCCCAGCGGTAGCGGACCGGCGCCACGGTCTGGGACACGGCGAAGGCCAACTCCGGGGGGACCGGAACGGTGACCACGGCCTCGACGACGGGCATCAGCGTCTCGGGGTGACGGCGGACAGGAGCTCCGGCTGGCGTCGGTCCAGCACGTCGCCGGCCAGGTACGAGCCGAGCAGCGCCGCGCCCACCCCATACGCCAGGCCGACCGGCAGGGCCAGCCAGAGCCAGACCTCGCCGAGCAGCGCCGCGGCCACCACCACCGGTGCCGCGGCCACCGCCGAGGCGACCATGGAGAGCACGGTGAGCAGGCCCTTCGCCGCCCCCGCGCCGCTGTTCATCGCGAACGGGTTGCTCGTCTCCGGCAGCGCGTACCCGCCGAGCACCGCGACGAAGGAGTTGATCGCCAGCCCGCAGCCGTAGGCGGCGGCCAGCCCGCCGGCCATCACCCCGAGCCAGCCGGGCCGACCGAGCAGGGCGGCCAGGATGACCGCGACCGCGACGAGCATCGGCACCACGTAGAGCGAGAAGGCGGTCATCCGGGCCCGCAGCTCCAGCCGCCCCGGCACGCCCGCCACCACGTTCGCCGCGTACGCGCTGCCGTCGAAGCCGAACTGGTTGGCCAGGGTGACCGAGGCGAGCAACCCGACGAAGAGCATGGAGAGGCTGACCAGCACCGGCGAGGAGTTGGCGGTGGCCTCGCCGAACGCCTCCCCGCCGTCGACGGCCAGCCGGGAGCCACCCAGATTGACCATCACCGGCACGAAGACGCCCACCACCGCGATGGTGATCAGGTTTGCCCGCCGCCGGGCGTCCCGCCACCAGTAGCGGCACTCCCGGGCGACCAGCGCGCCGAACCGGTCCCGCCGGGTCCAACCGACCGCCCGAGGAAAGAGCTGGGCGACCGCGCCACCCGCCGGTCCGCGCCGCTGCCGGGCCGGGCCGGCGCTGGCCGCGCCGACCATCGCCGACTCCAGCGTCCGCGACCACCAGAGCAGCAGCGCCCCGATGGCCGCCCCGGTGATCAGCAGCTTGACCACGGCCACCCAGGCGCGGCCTTCGGCGACCTCGACCCCGGCGGTCCACGGCGCCCCGAACGGGGTCCAGCCGACCACCCGGGCCACGCCGGTCAGCTGGTCCCAGTCGGCGCGGCGGACCGCCGCGAGCACGGCGATCTGCAACGGCCCGAGCAGCGCGGCGAGCACCGCGAGCAGGACGGCGGCCAGGTCGCGCACCCGGCGGGACCGCAACATGGTGGCGAACGCGCTGGTCACCGCACGGGCGGCGGCCACGCAGAGCAGCAGCCCGCCGGTGATCCCGACGACCGCGACCAGACCGGCCGGCCACCCGCCCAGTGCCCCGGCGGTGACCACCAGCCCGGCCACCGCGGCCAGCGTCGCCAGCAGTGGAACGCTGACCAGCGCGGCGGCGAACAGGCCGAGGACCAGGGTGCGCCGGGGCAGCGGAAGCAGCGCGAACCGGGCCGGGTCCAGGGTCTCGTCCACCCCGAAGAACACCAACGGCAGCAGCAGCCAGCCGAGCACCAGCAGCCCACCACCGAAGGCGGCGGTCAGCAGCGCGAAGCGGGGCTCGCCGGCCAGGCCGGGGGCGGCGAGGGCGAAGAAGGCGCCGGTGGCGACCCAGAGCCCGAACAGCACCCCCAGCACGAAGAGCGCGATCCGCCAGCCCTGGCCGCGGAAGTTGTTGCCCAGCACCCGCAGCTTGAGCCGGACGAAGTGCCGGGCGGAGACCCGCCGCGCCGGCCGGTCGGGCGCGGTCACCGGGACAGCCACGACAGCTCCTCACCCGTCGCGGTCCGGCCGCCGACCACCTCGACGAAGACCTCCTCCAGGGAGCGGTCGCCGCGGACCTGGTCGAGCGCGCCGACCCGGGTGATCCGGCCCTGCGCCAGGATCGCCACGTGCGAGCAGAGCCGCTCGACCACCTCCATCACGTGGCTGGAGAAGACCACCGTGCCGCCGCCGACCACGTACCGGTGCAGGATGTCCCGGATCAGCGCCGCCGAGACCGGGTCGACCGCCTCGAACGGCTCGTCCAGCACCAGCAGCCGGGGACCGTGCAGCAGCGCGCAGGCCAGCCCGATCTTCTTCTTCATGCCCGCCGAGTAGTCGACCACCAGGGTGCGTCCGGCGTCGGTGAGCGCCAGCACGTCCAGCAGCTCCGCGGCCCGCCGGTCGACCACCGCCGGGTCCATGCCGCGCAGCAGCCCGTGGTACGCCAACAGTTCGGCGCCGCTGAGCCGGTCGAAGAGCCGGACCCCGTCGGGCAGCACCCCGAGCAGGCCCTTGGCCCGGACCGGGTCGGTCCACACGTCGTACCCGAGCACCCGGGCCTGGCCGGCGTCGGGGCGCAGCAGGCCGACGGCCATGGAGAGGGTGGTGGTCTTGCCGGCCCCGTTCGGACCGAGCAACCCGTAGAACGAGCCGGTGGGCACATCCAGGTCGACGCCGGCGACCGCCACCTTGGTGTCGAAGCGCTTGGCCAGACCACGGAGGGACAGTGCCGGGTGCTCAACCGTCATGACCCGAACGTAGTCCGGTTCCGCCAGTGCGCTGTCCGGCTGACGGATGATCCTCGGGTCCGCTCCCGGTCGTACCGCCACCCGTTCCCGCCGGAGTCCCGCGACCTGCTCCGGGACGGCCGTCCGGTCACCTAGACAGCCGCAGCGTCTCCGGGGCGTGCAGGCGCAGCATGGTCACCCCGACGTCCGTGGGCAGCCGGCGTCGGGTGGCCATCGACACCGCCACCATCACGGTGAACGCCAGCGGCACGGTCCACGCCGCCGGCTGGGTGGTCAGCGTGGCCGGCCAGCCGTCCAGCGGCGGCCCGAGCACCGTGAGCAGCACCGCGCCGATGGCGGCTCCGCCGCCGACCAGCACCCCGGCCTCGGCGCCCAGGTCGGTCAGCCCTCGCCACCAGATGCCCAGCACCAGCAGCGGGCAGAAGCTCGACGCGGCCACCGCGAAGGCGAGCCCCACCACCTGGGAGACGTCCAGCCCGGAGACGTTCAGCGCGAGCACGGCCGGCACCCCGCCGGCGATCACCGTGGCCAGCCGGAAGCCGCGTACCGAGCCGCGGTTGAGCACGTCGGTGGAGATCACCCCGGCGACGCTGGTGAGCAGCCCGGACGAGGTGGAGAGAAACGCCGCGAAGGCCCCGGCCGCGACCAGCGCGGCGAGCAGCCGCGCCGCCGTGCCGTGGCCGAGCGCCGCCCCGGGCAGCAGCACCACCACCGCGTCGGTCTGCCCGGTGACCAGCAGTTGCGGCGTGTAGATCCGACCCAGCACGCCGTAGATGGTGGGTAGCAGGTAGAAGGCGCCGACCAGGGCCAGCACCACCAGGGTGGTGCGCCGGGCGGCGGCACCGTCCGGATTGGTGTAGAAGCGCACGAGTACGTGCGGCAGGCCCATGGTGCCGAGGAAGGTGGCCAGGATCAGCGAGTAGGTACCGAACAGCCCCCGGTCGTCGTCCCCGGCGGTGTCCGGCAGCAGCCACTCCGCCGGGTCGGTGGCCGTGCCGGAGACCTCCGGGACCGGGTCGCCGGCCGCGAAGGCGAGCCGGTCGCCGGGCTGTACCGTCCGGACGTCGCCGTCGGGAAAGGTGAGCCTCGCCTCGTGCTCGACGACGACGGTGACCGCGGTCCGGAACGCCGGCCCGTCGGGCGGGGTCACCGCCGGGCGGGCGTCGGCCTGCCACTGCAACGCCAGGAAGATCGCCGGTACGGCGAGCGCGGTCAGCTTCAGCCAGTACTGGAACGCCTGGACGAAGGTGATCGCCCGCATTCCGCCCAGCGCCACGTTCCCGGTCACCACCACCGCGACCAGCAGCGCGCCCACCGGGTACGGCGAGCCGGCCACCGTGGCCAGGGTCAGGCCCGCGCCCTGGAGCTGCGGCACCAGGTAGAGCCAGCCGATGAAGATCACGAAGACGGTGGCCAGCTTGCGCAGCCGCCGCGAGCCGAGCCGCACCTCGCAGAAGTCCGGCAGGGTGAACGCCCCGGACCGGCGCAGCGGCGCGGCCACGAAGAGCAGCAGCGCCAGGTAGCCGGCGGCGAAGCCGACCGGGTACCAGAGCACGTCGACGCCGTACTTGAGGATCAGCCCGGCCACGCCCAGGAAGCTCGCCGCCGACAGGTACTCCCCGCCTATCGCGGCGGCGTTCCAGGTCGGGCTGACCGCCCGGGAGGCGACCAGGAAATCGGAGGTGGTCCGGGCCAGCCGCTGCCCGTAGAAGCCGATCCCGACGGTGACCAGGGTGACCATCACGATCGCCGGGACGACGTACGCGTTGCCCATCCTCAGCGCTCCGGCCGCTGGACCAGGTCGGTGAAGTCCTGCTCGTTGCGTTCCGCCAACCGCACGTACGCCCAGCCCACCGTGATCAGGAACGGGAAGGCGACCACCCCGAGCAGCAACCACGGCAGGTTCACCCCGAGCACGGTGACCCGGCCGAGGCTGGGTGCGATCGCGAAGAGCCAGGGCAGGCCGCCCAGGCCGATCAGGACCACGAGGGAGAGCCGCAGCGCCAGGGTCAGCTGGGCACGGACCAGGCCGCGCACCAGAGTCTCGCCGACCCGGGTCTGCTGGGTCAGTTCGGCCCGGGTGCGGTCGGCGCGGTCGTCCCGGCGGGACACCTCGGCCAGCACGATCCGCGCTCGGGGCGGCGGCTGCGGGGCGCGCGGCGCGGGCACCGGATCGTCGGCGGTCACCAGCGCAGTCTCGCCTGCTCAGCGCTGTTGTCAAGGTGCTGCATGCGGGTGGGGACTGCCGCCCACCGCCAGCGTTGTCGCGGCGGTGAACATTACGACGCCATTAAGTTGCCCGGAACTCAGGGTCGGTGGTCGATGCGTGTATCACCTTGCCGGGCTCGACACGGGCCCCTACTCTGGGGCGGCAATTCCCTGTCCCTCTTCTTCCACGGGGTTTCTATGCGCAAATTCCGCACTCTCCTCGGCGCCACCCTCGCCGGAGCATGTGCACTGACCGCGATGCCGGGCCTGGCGGCCGCGGCTCCCGCCACGGCGGAGCAGACGGCAGGTCTCGCCGACACCACGGGTGCGTACTACACGCTCGCTCCGGCCCGCCTCATGGACACCCGCGAGGGCCTGGGCGCGCCGAAGGCGAAGATCGGCCCGCAGAGCAAGGTGGACCTTCAGGTCACCGGCCGAGGCGGCGTGCCGACCAGTGGCGTCGGCGCCGTCGTGCTGAACGTGACCATCACCGGCCCGACCAGTGACAGCTTCGTCACCGCCTACCCGGCGGGCGAGGCCCGGCCGGACGCCTCGTCGGTCAACTTCGCCAAGGGCTGGCTCGGCTCCAACAATGTCACCGTCAAGATCGGCGCCGGTGGCCAGGTCTCGATCTACAACCGCAACGGGTACACGGACGTGGTGGTCGACGTCGTCGGCTTCTACGCCCTGGACAACTCGATGGTCGACCGCAACGGCGGTCAGTACGAGTGGTTCCCCCCCTCGCGGGTCTTCGACACCCGTACGGACCCGGAAGGCAAGCCGGCGGCGAAGGACATCCTCGAGTACTCGCTCGACTTCGGCCCGGAGTACAACCCGCACATCAAGACCCTGGTCTTCAACCTGACTGCGGTCAGCCCGACCGCCGCCGGCTACCTGACCGCCTGGTCGGGCGCCACCAGCCGGCCGGTCTCCTCGACCGTTAACTACGGCGCGAACGTCAACGTGCCGAACCTGGCCTTCGTGGAGACCACCCCGTGCACCGGCACTGAGCCGTACCAGTGGTGCACGCCGGGTGCCCCCAAGTTCAAGATCTACACGCACGCCTCCGCGCACATCGTGGTCGACCTGGTCGGCGACGTGGACGACGGCTACTCGGAGTGGGGCATGCGCTTCTCGCCGATGAGCCCGACGCGGATCGTGGACAGCCGGATCAACCAGGGCATCGTCGGTGCGGTCGGCCCCGGCGCGACCGCCAAGGTGACCGCGCCGTCGGAGATCCTCACCCCGGACACCGACACGCTGGTCATGAACGTGACCGCGGTGAAGCCGACGAACAACACCGTCCTCATCGTCTGGCCGGCCGACTTCGACGGCCTCCCCAAGCCGGGGACGAGCAACCTGAACCCGTACGCGAACCAGATCGTGTCGAACGCCGTGCTCGGCGTCATCGGCCCGAACAACCAGTTCAACGTGTACAACCACAGCGGCTCCACCAATGTGGTGGCCGACGTGGTCGGCACGTTCTACTACCCGGCCCCGGTCGCGGCGGGCCTCGCCGCCCAGCCGGACCGGAGCGCGCCGGAGGTCACCGGTTCCACGCACCGCTGACCCGCAGCATCGGCACGACGGGTGCCCCGACCGACCGGTCGGGGCACCCTCGTTTTTCCGGCTGATCGACGCCAGGCGGTGTGGACAACCTGTGGAGAACCCGTCACCCCTGTGGATAACCCGGTGGACGGCGACCTGATCGCTGTGGACAACAAGTGAGCTCGGCTCGCCGCCGAGACGTTTCCAGCGAGTTCCAGATTCGCCGTTCATGTCCCTTCTTCGGGAACTCCGAACGTAGTTGCCTTCATTGATCATGGCTTCTACTGTGGGCTCACCCATTCCCCTTCTTCTTTTTCTCACGGGGTGTTCATGCGCAAATTCCGCACGCTCCTCGGCGTAACCGTCGCCGGGGCATGTGTGTTGGCGGGGCTGCCGGGCGTCGCGCTCGCCGCGCCCACCGCGCCGTTCAAGGTCCTCACGGTCGACGTGGGCGACCAGACCGGCGGCTACCCGATCGACAAGTCCGGCGTCTACGACACCGGCAACTCCACCCTCTCCCTCACGCCGGACGCCCTCGACCGGGTCACCGTGTACGCGTACCAGGGGAGCTCCTACGTCAACCTTCGGGCCGTGCCGCCCACCGGGCAGAAGTGGATCGAGGGGCAGACGTACCGCGCCACCGACCTGGGCGACGACACCACCGCCGGCCTCAGCCTCGCCTCCGACGGCCGGGGCTGCGGAAACATCACCGGCTCGATCACCGTGCGGGAGGTCGGCCGCAACCCGGAGACCGACCTGGTCGAGAAGTTCGCCGCCTCATACGAGTACAGCTGCCCGAACATCGCCAACAAGAGCGGTGTGGTCAGCGGCGAGCTGCGCTGGGACTCGTCGGTGGACTACGTGGTCGCGCACGGCGCGCCCAACCCGGTCTCCTTCGGCTACCAGGAGCTGGCGGTCGACAGCCCGGCCAAGACAGTCACCTTCACCTCGGTCGGCAGCGCGCCGATCACCTTCGGGGCCGCGAGCATAGCCGGCCCGACCCCCGACTCGTTCCGCGTCACCGGCTCGAACTGCACCGGCCGCACGCTCGCCCCGGGGGAGACCTGCACCGTCTCGGTGATGACCCGTCCGGTCAAGGAGGGCGTGCAGATCGGCAGCCTGCTGCTCGCCGACGACAGCTCCACCGGCACCCGGCGGGTGCAGCTTTCCGTGGAGGCGTTCCGCGGCGTGACCGGCATGTACTACCCGGTCTCTCCGGCCCGCCTGATGGACACCCGGTCCGGCCTCGGCGCGCCGAAGGCCAAGATCGGTCCCGGCAGGAAGGTCGACCTCCAGGTCGCCGGTCGGGGCGGGGTGCCCAGCAGCGGGGTCAGCTCGGTGGTGCTGAACGTGACCGTCACCGGTCCCACCGCCAGTAGCTTCCTCACCGTCTACCCGGCCGGGGAGAGCCGGCCGAACGCGTCGTCCATCAACTTTCCGAAGTACTGGCTCGGCTCCAACAACGTGACCGTCAAGCTGGGCTCGGGCGGCAAGGTGTCGATCTACAACCGCAACGGCTACACCGACGTGGTGGTGGACGTGGTCGGCTTCTACGCGGGAAACAACTCGATCTCCAGCCGAGGTTGGGGCAGCCAGTACCAGTGGGCCGTGCCGACGCGACTGTGGGACAGCCGTACCGACGGTGGCGCGGTGCCGGCCGGGTACTACACGGACGGCCCGGTCGACTTCGGCCGGGACTTCAGCCCGCACGTGCAGGCGGTGGTCGTCAACATCACCGCCGTCTCGCCGAAGAAGGCCGGCTTCCTGACGGCCTGGGACGGCCTGGGTAACGTGCCCACCTCCTCGACGGTGAACTACGGCGCCGGGAAGGTGGTGCCGAACCTGGCGGTGGTCAAGGTCCGTCAGGAGTGGAACAGCAGCAAGGGCTACTACGTGCCGTGGTTCGCGATCTACACGTCGCAGACCTCGAACATCGTCATCGACCTGGTCGGCGTCATGGACGACGGCGTGGTCGCCGACGGGCTGCGGTTCAAGCCGCTGACCCCGACCCGGATCGTGGACAGCCGGATCAACCAGGGCATCTCCGGCGCGCTCGGCCCGGGCTCGGAGCGTAAGGTCACCGCCCCGGCGAACCTGGTCACCGACGCGACCGAGGTGCTCGCGATGAACGTGACCGCGGTGTCGCCGACCAACAACACGGTGATCACCGTGTGGCCGGCCGACTACGGGATCAACAAACCGTCGACCAGCAACCTCAACCCGGCCGCCGGGCAGATCGTGTCCAACGCGGTGATGGGGGTCATCGGTCCGCAGGACGCGTTCAACGTGCACAACCTTTCGGGCAGCACCGACCTGGTGGCCGACGTCGTGGGCACCTTCTGGCTCTATCCGGGCACCGCCAGCGCGGCGACGACCGGAGCGACGCTTACCAGGGCGCGCCCAACCGAGCGCCCCGAGGTGGTCGACTCGACCCACCGAGTCACCCGCCGCGGCTGATTCCGGCGGATGCGGGCGTCCCGGCAGGTGCTGGACCCCCGCATCCGTCGTCCGCCCTTCCCTGTCCCATTCCTTCTTCCCACGGGGTTTCCATGCGCAGAATCCGCACCCTCCTCGGCGCGACCGTCGCCGGGGCATGTCTGCTGGCCGGGCTGCCGGGGGTGGCGCTCGCCGCGCCCACCGCGCCGTACACGGTCCTCACCGTCGACCTGGGCGAGCACCGGACCAAGCCGGTCGCCTCGTCGGGGGTCTACGACCCCACCAACGCCACGATCGACGCGGCGGCGACAGCCAACGACACGTTCCGGATCACCGCGGTGTACGGGGTGAGCGCCTACGTCCGGCTCGACGCCGCGCCGCCGACCGGGCAGACCTGGACGGAAGGGCAGACGTACGAGACGGCGAAGGGCTCCAGCAGTGCGCGGGCCCGGCTCGACCTGAACGACGAGCGCACGTCGTTCTGCATGACCGGCACCGGCTCACTCACCGTCCACGAGGTCGTCCGCGACCCGGCGACCCAGTCGATGACCGGGCTCGCCGCCAGCTACGAGTACCACTGCGACGGCGACCCGGCGGCCCTCACCGGCGAGATCCGGTGGAACTCCACGGTCGGCTACGTCGCCGCGCTGCCCGACCCCACCACCGTCGACTTCTCCGGTGTGTACATCGGTGACAGCCCGAAAAAGTGGGTGTCGATCCGCTCGCTGGGCAGCGAACCGGTCACCTTCGGCACCGCCATCCTCGGTGGCCCGAACCCCGAGGCGTTCGAAATCACCACCGAGGACATCTGCTCCGGGCGCACGCTCCCGCCGGGCTCCACCTGCGGACTCACCGTATGGGCCAGGCCGACCACGGCCGGGTTGAAGACGGCCGTGCTCTACCTGCCCGACAACAGCACGGCGGGCCGGCGCGCGGTCCCGCTGAGAACGTTCGCCATCGACGGCAGCAAGGGCACCTACTACTCCGTCGCCCCGGCCCGGCTGATGGATACCCGCGACGGACTGGGTGCACGGAAGGGAAAGATCGGCCCGAAGGAGACGGTCCAGCTCCAGGTGACCGGGCGGGGCGGCCTGCCCCTGAGCGGGGTGGCCGCGGCCGTGCTGAACGTGACGGTCACCGGTCCCACCCAGGCCAGCTTCCTGACCGTGTACCCGTCGACCGGCGGCACGCCGCCCACCGCGTCGTCGATCAACTTCGCGGCGGGCTGGTTGGGGTCCAACAACGTCACGGTCAAGGTCGACGCCTACGGCCGGGTGGCGATCTACAACCGCAACGGCTACACCGACGTGGTGGTCGACGTGGTCGGCTTCTACTCCGACGGGGCCGTCCCGGGGGACCTGGGCAAGGGCGGCCAGTACCAGCCGTTCGAGCCGTACCGAATCCTCGACACCCGGCTCGGCACCCGTGGCCCGCTGCCGGCCGGCACCGCCGTCACCGGCTGGATCGATTTCAAGGCCGCCGAGTTCGGTGACTTCAACGCGCACGTGAAGGCCCTGGTGCTGAACATCACCGCCGTCAAGCCGGAGAAGGCGGGCTTCTTCACCGCGTGGTCGGGCGAGGGCAGCAAGCCCCTCGCATCCACGGTGAACTACGGGGCCGGCAAGGTGGTGCCGAACCTGGCTTATGTGCAGACCGTCCCATGCCCGTCCGGCGGCTGCGGCGGGGCGACCGGCGCACCGCGTTACAAAATCTTCACCTTGGCCACCTCCCACCTCGTGGTCGACCTGGTCGGCGTGATCGACGACGGTACGGTCGCCGACGGCCTCCGGTTCCGCCCGTCGAGCCCGACCCGGATCGCCGACAGCCGGATCTGGCAGGGCCTCGGCGAACTGGGCCCGGGCGAGACCGACGAGGTCACGGTGCCGTCGTGGTTGGTGGACGAGCAGACCCAGGCGCTGGCCATGAACGTGACCGCGGTGACCCCGCAGAAGGACACGGTGCTCACCGTCTGGCCGGCGGACGTGGGCCTGCCCAAGCCGTCTGCGAGCAACCTCAACCCGGCCGCCGGGCAGATCGTCTCCAACGGCGTGCTCGGCATCATCGGCCCGAAGGACGCGTTCCACGTACACAACCTGACTGGTTACACGGGGCTCGTCGTGGACCTGGTGGGGACCTTCTACGTCTACCCGGTCACCGCCGGCGCGGCGACGCTGACCGGGTCGTCGCGCCCGCAGGTCGCCGGGACCGGCTCGACGGAGTACGTCCGCGGCTGACGGAACACCTTCGACGAAGGGGCGCGCCCGCTGTGCCGGCGCGCCCCTTCCCTCATGTTCCCAGCCGCCGTGTTCTGCGCCCCAGGCCGGCTGCGGTACGGGGTTGCCGCCGTCCATTTGGCACTCCTAATCTGTGCCAACGAATCCATTCCTTCTCTCACGGGGTGTCCATGCGGAAAATCCGCGCCGTCCTCGGCGCGCTCGTTGCCGCGTCCTGTTCGTTGACCGTGCTGCCGGGGGTGGCGCTCGCCGCGCCCACCGCGCCGTACACGGCCCTCACCATCGACCTCGGCGAGCACGGCACCAGACCGATTCAGAAGTCGGGGGTGTACGACCCGAGCAACGCCACGATGGACGCGGCGGCCGACGCCGCCGACGACTTCCGGATCACCGCGAAGGTGACCGACACGACGTTCGCCCGGCTCGACGCCTGGCCGCCCTTGGGGCAGCGATGGACGGCCGGGCAGACGTACGAGACCGCCAAGTCGGAGGACAGCGTCCGGGCCCGACTCTCCCTCAACGACGAGCGCACGCTCTCCTGCACCACCGCGACCGGCTCCCTCACCGTGCGGGAGGTGGTCCGCGACCCGGCCACCGAGGTGGTGACCGCCTTCGCGGCGAGCTACGCGTACCACTGCGACGGCGACCCGGCCGCCCTCACCGGTGAGATCCGCTGGAACTCCCCGGTCGACTACGTCGCCGCGCTGCCCAGCCCCTCCACCCTCGACCTCGGCACGTACAACCTCGGCACCCGCCGGAAGAGCCAGTTGGTCGTCCGGGCCAAGGGCAGCCTCCCGGTCACCTTCGGGGCAGGGAACCTGGCCGGGACCGACAGCGCGGACTACCAGATCGACCAGGACACCTGCTCGAACCGGACCGTCGCGGCAGGCGACCTGTGTTACCTGATCGTCAGCGCGGCCAGCCCGCAAGCCGGTCGGAAGACCGCCGCCATCCATCTGCCGGCCAACACCACGGCCGGTGAGCTGGTCATTCCCGTGAAGGCGAACGTCGTCGACGGCGCCAAGGGCGCGTACTTCCCGGTGTCTCCCGCACGGCTGATGGACACCCGCTCAGGGCTGGGTGCGCCCAAGGCCAAGCTCGGCCCGCGGCAGACGGTCAACCTCCAGGTCACCGGGCGCGGCGGGGTGCCGGCCTCCGACGTGAACGCGGCGGTGCTGAACCTGACCGTGACCGGGCCGACGAGCGACAGCTTCCTCACCGTCTATCCGTCGGATGCGCCGCTGCCCACCGCATCGTCGATCAACTTTGCCAAGGGCTGGCTCGGCTCGAACAACATCACGGCTCTGCTGGGTGCCGACGGCAAGGTGTCGATCTACAACCGCAACGGCTACACCGACGTCGTGGTCGACGTGGTCGGCTTCTACGCCAGCGGCCTCGACACCCCGGCCGGCTTCACCAACCTCGGCCAGTACCAGGCGTTCGAGCCGTACCGGATCCTCGACACCCGGACCATCGGCAAGGGGCCGGTGGCGGCGGGCACCGCGATCGACGGCTGGGTCGACTTCAAGGCCGACGCCTTCGGCGACTTCAACTCGCACGTCCAGGCGCTGGTCCTGAACATCATCGCGGTCAGCCCGGAGCGGGCGGGTTTCTTCACCGCCTGGTCCGGTGAGGGGACGAAGCCGGTCGCCTCGACGGTCAACTACGGCGCGGGCAAGATCGTGCCGAACCTGGCGTACGTGCAGACGGTCCCCTGCCTGTCCGGCTGCGGTCGCGAGTTCGGCGCGCCGCGCTACCGGATCTTCACCTCGGCCACCTCGCACGTCGTGGTCGATCTGGTCGGCGTGATCGACGACGGCACCGTCGCCGACGGCCTGCGGCTGCGCCCGATGCCACCGCGGCGGATCGTGGACAGCCGGATCGGGCAGGGCCTCGCGAACGCGCTCAGCGCCGGGGAGACCGACACGGTCGTGCTCTCCGACCGCGACTACATCCAGCCGGAAGACGAGGTGGCGGTGCTGAACATGACCGCGGTGGCCCCGGAGAAGAACACGGTGCTCACCGTCTGGCCGGCGGGCGACGGCGCGGCCAAGCCGTTGGCCAGCAACCTCAACCCGGCTGCCGGGCAGATCGTCTCGAACGGCGTGCTGGCCCTCCTCGGCTCAGGCGACGCCTTCCATGTGCACAACCTGTCCGGGCAGACGCAGTTGGTGGCCGACCATATCGGCTATCTCTACCGCTACCCCGGTACCGCCAGCCAGACGACGCTGACCGGGTCGTCGCGCCCGCAGGTCGCCGCGGCCGGCATGGCGGGATAGGTCCGCGGCTGGCGGAACACCGTCAACGAGGGGGCGTGCGGGCACATCCGCGCGCCCCTTCGGGCGTTCCTCGGCCGCGGTACGGGGTTGCAGCCATTGATCGACCCTCCTAGTCTGGGCCGGCCAATCCCTCTTCTTCCTTTCCACGGGGTATCCATGCGGAAAATCCGCACCATTCTCGGCGCGCTCGTCGCCGGGGCCTGTGCGACGGCCGTGTTGCCGGGGGTGGCGCTCGCCGCACCCAGCGCGCCGTACACGGTTCTCACCGTCGACGTGGGCGACGCCTACGGCAAGCCCGTCAAGCAGTCCGGCGTCTATGACGGCACCAACTCCACGGTGACCGGGCACGCATGGGCCAGCGGCGGCGTGAGCATGGGCG